>MTNI01000161.1 GCA_002011415.1 Candidatus Acetothermia bacterium JdFR-47 | reverse complement strand
TGGTGGTGCTGACCTGACCGAATGTAGAACTTTCACGGCCACCTTTAACTGGGATTGGCGCTCTCCCTGCTTAAGGAGGCATTAAAAGCATGCCTACATACTTGCCGAAGCAGCGGTGTAAAGCTGCCATGCCACGTAGACACATCTCTGGAGGCGCGCGCCGGGGCAAGTCCCAGCTACCCTTTTCTCCCCGCATCCCTTGAAGCCGTTTCAGTCGGACACATCTCTCCGCTGACCTCATCAGGGACATCCGCCAGATCGCGTTCGTTCTCAGTAGGCACTAGTACCCGTTTGGCTGGCCGGTAGTATCCCGTTAAGTACGACCGACAAAGAGGCATGGTGGTCTTCCCTTTCTCCTCCTTGCTTTTTGCTTTTTCCAGGAAGGTCACCGTGCCCCTAGACCGGACACACTCCGTGAGACACTACCCTGGATGGCCAGCTACACCAGCTTTGGTTGCCGGACTGGGGCGAATTCCATTACGATGGTGACAGAAAAGATTTTTGAATCAGAATGGCATGGAAGGCCAATTAGGCAGTCGAAGTAGCCGGATTGTATTTGCCCGGGCGCTGGCGATGTTGGGAAGACTAGTAAAGGGGGAGGCCACCCGGGCTGAGCTCATTCGTCATGTACGTGCTACTGTCGAAGAGGCCTACGAATGTAGCCCATTTGATAGTTTCGCGAGGGACATTCGTTTGCTTCGGGACTTAGGTTTTTACATTCGGTTTTGTCGCGCGCGGGGGACCTACCGATTAGAGCGACTTGACCATCCTGTGTTACAGCTCCATTTGAGCCGGCCGGCACTCGAAGCATTGGCATTGCTCAAGGCTACCTTCCGAGGGCTACCTCATCAGGAGCGGGTGGAGGCGCTGATTGGTGACCTGAGTGCCCGACTTCCAGAAGAGGTCCGTAGGAAGCTCGACCGTGAACCCCTCCCTCGTCTGGCCGTTGCTCCGGCAGATCACTGGTGGTTTAGTAAGAACAGCCTTGTCACTGTGGAGAAGGCTATCGATCGGCATCAGGTGCTTGAGTTCTTGTACCGTTCCCCCAAACAGCCAGAGACAGCCGAGCCCAAGCGTCACCGTGTAGAGCCGTACAACTTGGAGTACCGGGACGGGCATCTCTACTTTGAAGGCTACAATCTGAAAACTGGAAAAGTCTATCCCTATCGAGTAGACCGGATTGTCCCCGGGTCGGCGCGAATTCTCCCCGACGTGTTCACTCCGCGAGAGGGGATCGGGCGGACCGTTGCGATCCGTTATCGCCTTTCCCCAGAGATCGCCCGGTTTGGGGCCAGCGTGCGGTTTCGGAACCAGCGGGAGGAGAGACAGGATGACGGCTCGGTGATCGTCACCGGCGAGGCGGGGAGCCTGTTCGAGGCGATGACGAAGCTCTTACGGTATGGACGTCACTGCCAGGTTCTCGAACCTAGAGAATTGGTGGACATGATGCGAAAGGAAGCCAAGGCGATGGTTGAAGTATATAGCTCTTTTCCCCGCATCAGAGGGGCTAGTTAACGAGTCAAAAGTAAATTAGCGCAATTACGCAGGTATTGACTGTTAAACTTTTAGGAATGACAGTGAAGCTCACTGCGGATCGTGTGAAATGTATTCTTGACGAGTATGTGGAGCAGGTTGTCCCGGCAATGCTGCGCTTGGGATACCATCTCACCCTTGTTAAAGGCGGACCAAATTATCCCCATTTACCTGAGCAATCTCACCTAGCGCACATCATCAACGGGGTGTTCGGCTTTGCACAACTGGTCAAGTTTCTTATCGATCGCGACGTGTGTATACCCGGCTTGAATGAGGAGACATTCCGCAAGGCACTAGCGCTATTCACCGTCCATGAGGTACACAAGGCTGCTGACTACGAAAGGCTTGCCGAAGGGGAATTTAGCATTCCGTTGGAGCGAATACGTCAGGAATATAAGCGGTTGGGGTTGGATGAGTTTGCCGAGCTGGATGAGCATCTCATGCGGGCGGCCAATGTCCACAAGCGCAGTCCCAAACAGGGTGACTTGTTAGTGAGTGAGGAAGCAGGTGCCACGCGGCTATGGCTGTGGGTGCGAATAGCTGACACCCTTGCCTCGATCAAGACACCAGCTGAGGCAATGGATTCACTAAAAGGCTATCTAGCTGACTTAGGGCCGGCCTTCGCTCCTAAGAGTCCACCGGGCCAATACGCGCTTTACTACCACGAGATCAAAGACGTGCGAGGAGTGCTGACCACTACTATCCACCAGGCAGTGGCAAAAAAGCTAGAGCAAGAATGTGACTTTTTCCCACTGCTTTATTTCGCCACGGGGACTCTGTATCTGGGACCAGCCCAGGTTGAGTCCTCAAACCGCGAAAAGTTCATACAAGGGGTGATTGATAGCATATTGGCTGTACTGACTCAGTGCTCCGGCATCGGAGCAAAAGAAGCGGCCCTGACCGGCCTGCGCAAGACGCGCTACGATTTTGAGGACTTTGTCTATAGCTTTGCCGACGTGGGCACATTGCTGGAGATTGCCCAGGAGCGGGCCAGTGGGAGCAGAGGAAAACAGATCAGAGACGATATTGATTCGTTGCTGAGCAAGCAGGACGTGCCCCAGGGCTGGGATGATGCCGAAACCGTGGCCCGACACCTGGAGATAGATCTCCATCAGCCGGACGTCTTCCTAGACCATTGGGATCGGGTGCGGTCATACTTAATTTATGCAAACAACATAGTGCATAGACTGAGTCCTGAAAGTCCAGTGGAATGGCTGTTGGCCGCGTTTCCCGTCCCATCCAAAGTTGCGAACAACCTCCGCCAAATAGCTGCCATTTGGGAAAGAGGGTTTCCTGGCAAGTATGTAGCGCCAATTGCCTATCACTTCCTAAAAAGCGACGCCTTCGCCGACCGACCGGCCGAGACGCTATCGCCGGAAGAGGTGATGAAAAGGCTACACGAGCATACCCTGGCAGCAATACAGCAACTCGATACCCACGCCGGGCGGCAGGCCGTCGTGGCCAGATTGGGGTTCCGCCAGGACCTGACGGATTACCTAAAGGAGCACCTTTACCTCTCCTTTGCGCCAGAGGTCCACTTGAGTGATGACGCGTTGGCGGCCTACAGTCGGCCCAAGAAAAAGGGCCACTCTGGCCAAATATGTTCGCTGTGTAACCGGCAAAGCGAGTACGTGCAAGATCTGCGTACAGGAATCTTGGATGACTTTGGGCGGATCTTCTCCAATCGCGTGCTGCCAGCTCAGGAAGCACCTGGCAAGAACCGTCCCTGGTGTCCCCTCTGCCATCTGGAGTTCATTTTCCGCAAGTTGCTGGGCCTGGGATTGCCGAGGAACGCCAGCTACGGGACCTCGTACCGTATCTACCTGTACATCCTGCCGACCTTCTCCTTCACGCCGGAGCACTTGAGATTGTTCCAACCCTTGCTCGATCAATTCCAGCGCGTGACTAACCTGCCGGTGCGCGACTACGGCAAGGATGCCCCCAGCGCACCCCGGCTCTGGCTGGAGCGTCGGGAATTCGATCCCTACTGGGTGGAAGATCTGATGGAGGTGCTGGATCGCGAGGCAGCCAGGATCGCCGAGTGGGGCGGTCGGGACTACGTGGGCGAGCGGCTGCACACCAGCCCCATTCGGGCCGAGCCTCACTACTATCTCGTCGTTTGGGAGAAAGCCGCCCGAGATCAGGAGCGTGACGATACCCGCATCGCCACTCGTACCGAGGCTTGGGCCAAGGCGCTGTTCGCAGCGACGATTATCAGCGGGCTGACTAGTTGCAAGGTCTATGTCACCGAGCGGCCCTACCTACTTGTGACCAACCCTGCCGATCTGAAGGCGACGATCACGTTGGATAGCCCGCCGCCAGCGCTGCGCGGCCTGTTGGGCGGACGCACTGACGTCGCATCACTCTACGGGCGTGAGCTAGGACAGCGCAGCGGATTGGAGACGGTGCTGGACCTGAGTGCTGCCCTGTGGACGATAACCGCCAGGCTGCGGCCCAACAAGGACAAAGATATCGCCAGGCGACTGGAACGCTTGAACGTGGACCCTCTGGCCGGCGCTTACTTCTACAAGGAATACGGCCGTGAAAACGAGGGAGATTCACCCTACAGCCCTTTTGACGTGGCTTGCGAGGTACTTTTAGAGATCCAAGGAGGTGAGTTGATGGACCTGGTTGAGCGAATCGCCAGCAAGTCGCTGGAGATTGCGCTGCCCCTGGGCACCTCAGGGCGCGGCAAGGCGCGGCGCTATGAACTGGTCTTTCGCGAGGCGGTCTCGGCGATGCGCAAGGCGCAGCAGATGATCCCAGAGGTGCGGCAAGCAGCTGTCAGTGGGCGGCGCCCATCGGACCAGAGCATCACTGAACTGAAGCGATTAGCGGCCGGCACGCTCCTCAAGGGGCTGGAGCGCCGCCAGGAGACCCGACGAGGGGAGATCTTCGTTCGCGCCTGGGGTGACGAGCTGAGCCGGCTGGTAGGGGAGTTCGTGGACATCCTGGTAGATGACCTCTACTTGGGCCGCGCTGGCGGGAGCTTCGCCCGCTTTCTGCGGCTGGAGAACAGCCTGGCCAACGGAATCTACTACTACACCGATCGCAACCTCTCCCAGCTCTGGGAGGAGCACAAACAGCAGAAAACCGCTTCAGAGGCGGCATCGCAAACAGAACATTGAGGAGGTGCAAGATGACACTCAAAAGTTTGCAAGCGTATCAGCAGTATTTCGTCCCCGCCATCCCCCATACGCCCACCAACTGCTACGTCAGCATTCTGTTACTGCGGGAGACCCAATCCTACGCCATCTTCACCACGGAAGGGGGCGAACAGCAGGACGTGGAGCAGACCCAGGCCGGTCTGGATCATACCAAGGAAATCACCCGGCTGGTGATGTTCAAGCGCAAACAGGTTGCCCCGGAACGGCGCACCGGCAAGGCGTTGCTGCGGCAGTACGGCATCTTTCCCTACGCCGTGCTGTATAAGGATGGCCAAGTCCAAAGGGTCGCTTACGGAAAAGAGGAGATCGCCCTGGCCCAAGAGAAGGCCAAAGGAAAGGGCTGGTCGCTGGCCGGGCCGTATGCGGATTGCTACCTCACCGAGGGCCTCTGCACCCACTGCCCCGACTGCCTGATCTATGGCTACGCGGCCATCGAGGCCGAGGGAGCCCGCAAAGCCCGATTGATGACCGACTCCTGCTTCACCGTCCGCCCCTATGAGATCGTCCAAAAGCAGGTCAAGTTCAACGTCATTGACGAGGCCAAGCAAACTTCGGGCACCATCACCGAATACGACTACACCACCCCTGGCGTCTTCCTGCCCGCCGTGGAGACAACGGTGGACCTAACCGCCGACGAGTTCGTCTACGTGCTGGGCAACATCCTGCGCACTACTCGCTATGGCAAGGAGGGCAGCCGGCAAGGATTCGTCCGCAACCACGTCCTAGCCATCGCCTTCTCCGACGTGGAACTCTTCGCCAACCTGGAGTTCACCCAGGCCTTCTACGACGTCCTGGCCAAGGATCCTGAAGTGGACCTGATTGGTGGCAAGCTGACGTTGACTGACCTCCTGCGGCACGCTCCGGCCGTCATCAAACGGCTGACGGCCGATCTGCCCGGCCGGTTGACTCTGGTTACCGGCGAGGCACTGGAGGCCATCCTCCAGGACGTGCGAGCGCTGAACCGGGACGAGGAGCGGCTGGCCCAATTCTTGCGGGACCTGAACACCCGGTCGGCGTCGTTTGTGGTATGAGGGGAGGTGCCCATATGCTGGTCTATCGGGGTACCCTTGAACTGCTGGACTACGTCTTCTACGCCACCGTCGAGCGGGGTAGGGTGTACGAAACGGGCGCCTTTATCCATAACTACGCCTTGGTGTACGCCCTGGGCCTGGTGCGGGGTGACACATACACGTACGCCAGGCTGAAGCAGGAACCGCACTACCTGGAGGAGCTGACGCCGCTGAATGGGCGCCTCTACGTCACTCCCGGCACTCCCCAACACGTCGCTCACCGCCTAGTGCAATGGAACACCATGCGCGAAGGGTATGTTTTCCCAGGCAAGGAGCGCTCGCGGGGCTACCCCGACTGGGGATTCGCGCGGGTACTCTGTCCCGGCTCTCGGTTCACCTTCTACTTGCTGGTGCACGCCCCTGAGGCTCTGCCAGATACGCCTGCGCTACGCGGACTGCTAGAGGGCAAGTCATCCCGGATCCGGTTGGGTAAGTTCCCCGGCAAAGCACGTCTACGAGCAGAAGTGGCCAGCGTCGTGCAAAGGAAGACCGGTCCGTTCGAGACGGATGTCTTCCTCAATTGGCGCGATCTCGAAGCTGATCCGGTGGTGTGTGACGTAGTAGCTACCAGTTTGCCCACCCGTCTGCTATCCCGCGCCCACTTCGAAGACTGCGCTTATTACGAGGCCCGCTTTGGCGATGGTGTCGTACGGCTTCCCGTCGGAATGCGCTTTCTGGCTCGACCGCCGGAATAGCGAAGGAGCTGATATGGAAGCTTTGACCGTCAACATTTCGCCACTGGCGTATGCCCAGACAGATGAGAAGTGGTTGGCTGACTATAAACCTTACGTCTACCAAAGCCAGGTCTATCGGCTAGTAGAACAGGCTTTAAGAGAGAAAGAAACACTGTGCCTCTTCATTACTACGCCCACCGGCAGCGGCAAGACGCTGGCCAGTTATGCCTACACCATTAATCACGGCGAGTCGGCCTTCGGTGTCTATCCTACCAATGAGCTGACTCGCGATCAGGAACGGGCGCTCAAGCCCTGGATAGACCCCCACCGGCTATTGCGCATTGACAGCCGGCAGCTTGACCACTGGCAGGATGCCCTGGACAAGCAGCAGCACGCTACGACCTTCGAGACTGTGATGCACTGGAAGCCAACCATCCTCACCAACCCCGATATTTTGTTCTACACCTTTTTCGGTCTCTACCAAGGGCCGGAAGGACTTAACCAGCGACTCTTCACGCTACTGGGAGAATATCGGCTGTTCATCTTTGATGAGTTTCACCTATATAACGTCAAACAGATGGCCGATGTGGCCTTCCTAGTGGCAACTTTACACACGATCAATCCAGAGCGTGGACGTGTCTTCATCTTTGCCTCGGCCACACCAGAGTCACCTGTCCGCGAATGGCTACATGATCATCTGGGCCTAACCGTCGAGGCAGTGGAAGGGGAGGTTTCGAACGCGCCGGACGCCCGTACCATCGCTTATCCGCTGCAGCTAACGTTGCTGCCGGCCGACCTGCGGCGCTGGAAAGGCTTCAAGACACTGTTGGACTACTTGCCAGCGCTGCGGACTTTCGTTGACGACTATCCCGAGGCACGTCTGGTAGCCATCCTGGACTCCGTGGCCGGAGCCATTGAAGCAGCCCGGGCATTGCATGAGATGTTCCCCGACAAAGCGATAGGCGAGGTGCATGGCTTAAGTTCAGAGCAAGAGCGTGAAGAAGCTATTCGACGGCCCTTCACCGTGGGCACCTCGACCATTGAGGTGGGCATTGACTTCAAAGACGAGGCAGAGAAGGACATGCTCATCTACGAGGCGCGTACAGCGGCCCAGTTCATCCAGCGCTTTGGTCGACTGGCGCGGCACAAGAAGGCGCTCGACATCCCCAATCACGCGGTGGCTCTCGTGCCGGAGTATGTGTATCACTTCCTTACAGGGCACTTGAGGGAAGGACAGACTATCTCTCGCCACGAACTGTACCGATTGGTGGATGAAGCGTACCAGAAGCCGGAAGACTTTAAATGCTATCTGCGAACGCATGCGGCAGCTGAGTTTCAAGAGGCCCGTTGGAAGGTCCAGACTCTCTTCCAGCCCGATGATCGCCCGCGCATCGCCGCCAGCCTGGAAGCAGCCATCGAAGCTCTGACGGGCAAGACGGGAAGACAAGCGTGGAGTCTACATCGCCACTACAAGGAAGAACACATCCTGCAGCCCTTGTTGACCTTCCGGGGAAACGGTCTTGAAGTCGCCCTTTTGGACGAGCGAGACACAAACATCGGCTTCCCCGCTAAGCGATACGACTTGATGTTTCTGCTGCGGAGGGGCGAGATCGTTGAACTAAGTCAGGAGGCGTACCTGGAGCGATTGGAGGAGTTGACAGATCGTTGGCCCGAAGAGGTGGCGCGTGAGCGGCGCTATGGCAAGCTCATTGGATGCAAACCGGAGGACCTTCTAGGCGTATACGGTTACTTCCGGCTCACTGGTCTGCGCGATGAGGCACGCAAAGTCTGGTTTGAAGTGAGCGAGGATGTGGTATATGGACGAAAGGCGCAAGTGGCAGCCGTAAGAGGTCTAGAAGTGGTGACAGAACCTAGCTTGCGCTTACGACGGTTAAATCGCCATTTGAAGCGTAAACAGATTGTAGCTTGGTTCGTAGATGTGCACCCGGCTGCAGTACGCCTTGGTCGAGCACTGCCCCCCCTTTTTGCCATCTATGAACTGCGCCTTCGCAAGCCCGGCGGTCAGCTAAGTGAGCAGCCCTGGAGCATTGTCTTCAACCAAGACGCCTTCTTCGTGGACAGCTTGGGTTGGTGGAAGGAGCAACGAGAAAATGTGCCAATCATTCTTTGACTTCGTTAGAGGTCGGTTTTAGAGCTAGGAAATGGACACTAAACTAGCTACCCTTCATGCAGTGGTGCTCAGGCTCCTGCCAAAGGCCTCGATCACCATCCCGATCGGTCTGGGCCACCAGGTGCACGCTGCATTCCTTGCCATGATTGGCGAAGTGGATCCGGATCTGGCCGAGGAACTACACGCTGCGGGTGCGCAATACCGACCGTTCACTACCTCTCCGCTGAGAGGAGGTAAACGAATTGAGGCCGAGCGTCTCCTGCTTTTCACTAATCGCACCTGTTCTTTGCGCTTCACGGCGCTTGCCCCCCACATCTATCGCCGTCTTGCAGAGCACCTGCTCCTGTCCTCAAGATTGCCGATCCTCCGTCTTGGTAAAGCCGAACTCCTCATTACAGAGTTGATCGGCACCCCTGGCTCTTCATCTTGGGCCGGCTGCACCAATTGGGAGGAGCTCCTGGAAAAAGCTCCAGCCGAAAAGACTATCACCCTGCAGTTCGCCAGCCCCACAGCATTCCGGCGCGGAGATTTGGATTTGCCATTGCCCCTTCCTGAACTTGTGTTCGGAAGCTACCTTGCCAAATGGCAGGCCTTTTCACCGATACCGCTCGATCGAGTGTTCTCAGAGCCGGGATTCTTCACCCGCCACATTGGGGTCAAGGAGCACCGTATCCGTACCCTCCCCTTCTACGACGGCCGAGTCACCGTCCCCGGTTTCGTGGGCCAAGTTACCTTTCTGATTAAGGACCTCCCCGACGGGTTGGTCCAGCAGATCAATGCTTTAGCTGACTTTGCCTTCTACGCCGGCACAGGTCGCAAGACTACCCACGGCATGGGAATGACCCGGAGGATTAGATGAATGAAGAGTTGGACCTCATCCCCATCTCTGCCCTCAATCAGTATGACTACTGCCCCCGGCGCTGCTGGCTTATGTACGTCGCCGGAGAGTTCCTTCCCAATCCTTACACGGTAGAGGGCGAACTCCTCCACGAGCGGGCTCACCAGGGGGTGGACACCAAGCGGGGCGAGCTTCTCCAACTTCGGCACGTTCAGGTCTATTCCCACCGCCTCGGGCTCATCGGCTACGCCGATGTCGTGGAGGAGCGGGCCGGCAAGCTCTACCCAGTGGAGTACAAACGGGGCCGCAAGGGAAAATGGAACAACGACCGGCTTCAGCTTTGCGCTCAAGCCATGTGCTTGGAAGAAATGACTAGTCGCCCCATCTCAAAGGGATACATCTATTATGCAGCCTCGCACCGCCGTGAACTGGTGGAGCTCACTCCTGAAGTGCGGACTCAGGTGGAAGAGGCCGTCCATGGTGTGCGCGCCCTCCTTGCATCACCTCGAGGCCCATTGCCCACTCCCAGCCGACGCTGCCGGGGCTGTAGCTTGTATCCGGTGTGCTTGCCGCGAGAGACAGAACGGTTGAACGCGTTCTCTTGGGAGGGAGACGCATGAGCACCGTGTACCTCGTTCAGGACGGGGTGGTGGTACGCAAGACGGGCGAGCGCCTAAAGGTAACTCTTAAGAAGGAAACTTTGCTCGATGTTCCGCTGATCAAGGTGGACCAATTGGTGGCCTTCGGCAATGTTACGTTCACCCAGGCCGCCCTGCGGGAACTTCTTGAGCGCAGGGTTGACCTTGTCTTCCTCACCTCCCAAGGCCGGTATCTGGGACGGCTGGTGCCCGAGCTCTCCAAGAACGGGCTCCTCCGGCGTGCCCAGTACGCTGTCGCCTGCGATCACAAGCGTTCGCTGGAGCTGGCCCGCGGTTTCGTGCGCGGGAAACTCCACAATATGCGAACACTCCTCCAGCGGGCCGAGCGTGGGGGATCGGGTGCCGGCTTCTCCCAAGCCATCGCCCGGCTCAAAGCCGTGATGGAACGGCTTGCGCGCGCTACCTCGATCGATGAGGTGCGGGGGATCGAAGGGGCCGGCTCAGCCATCTACTTCCAGGCGTTTGCCCAACTTATCAAGGCCGAGGGATTCGGGTTCCCAGGTCGGGTACGTCGACCCCCTACGGACCCGGTGAACGCCATGCTCTCCTTCGGATACGTCCTTCTGTACAAGGATCTCCAGGCTGCGTGCAGCATCGTGGGCTTCGACCCTTACCTCGGTTATCTGCATGGGGATCGTTATGGAAAACCCTCACTTGCTTTGGACCTCATGGAGGAATTCCGGCCTGTATTGGTGGATAGCATGGTGCTTAGCTTGATAAACAAGCGGATGCTTACCACCAACGATTTCGAGGTAGGACTCGGGCAGGTCCATCGCATGAAAAAAAGGGCGCTCAAGACGTTCTTGCAGGCCTACGAAGAGAAGAAACGAGCCGAGATCAAGCACCCTTCTCTTGGCTATCGGGTTACCTACTGGAGAAGCCTAGAACTCCAGGCGCGCATCTTGGCCAAGACGGTGACCGGAGAACTAGATCGCTATGTCCCGTTTCTAATAAGATGAGCCTGTTCGTGGTGGTAAGCTACGACATCAAGGACGACAAACGCAGGACTAAGGTACACAAGGTCCTGAAAAATTATGGCCAATGGATGCAATACAGCATATTCGAGTGCCGGATTGACAAGAGCGCTTATCTTCGCCTTCGTGCACAGTTAGAAGAGGCCATCGACCTCGAGGAGGGGGACTCAGTACGCTTCTACTTCCTGTGTGCTGAAGATGTGCGCCGGATTGAACGTCTGGGGGGCGAAGAGCCCGTATCTGAAACGGCCGTGTTTGTGGGGTTCGACGAGGGCTAGGACGCCGGGTCATTGATAAGTGAACCTTTGGGGCTCTCTACTGCGAGAATCTCAGCTATCATCAAGCCCTTGGGGGATCCTCGCAAAGGCGTGGGAGCCAGCGAGTTCTGCCTAAACGAGGTATTGTCCTCCTACCAGGGCACCAGTCATAGGGTTGCGAGGAGCGCCGGGTAGAGAGATCCTCGGGATATGGGGCAGAGAAGTCATTGGAGACGAAGTTTCCGCCATCGCGGCTGCAGAAGGCCTAAACCCCTGAAAGGGATTGAAAC
>MTNI01000181.1 GCA_002011415.1 Candidatus Acetothermia bacterium JdFR-47 | reverse complement strand
TGGTCGGAGAGGGCGGATTCGAACCGCCGACCTCAGCGTCCCGAACGCTGCGCGCTAACCAGGCTGCGCTACTCTCCGACCCGGGCTTATTTTACCCGAACTAGCGCAGGAGGAGGAACCGCGTCCGCCCCTGCCTGAGCACCGTGAGGAGGATGTCTTCCTCCTCGGAGAGCTGGGAGACGATCCTGTTCCAGTCGTCGATGGACTGGATGGGTTCCCGATTCACCTCCAGGATCACGTCACCTTCCTCAACGCCGCCCCAATAGGCCTTGGAGCCGGGCTCCACCGCGACCACCACTACGCCCTCGGTCCGGGAAAGTCCATACTGCTCGGCCAGCTCCGGGGTGATGGAGCGCACGGTGAGCCCAAACTTTTGGACACCCTCCTCGGCCTCGCCCGGGGCAGCTCCGGCCAGCTCCTCCTCGCTGGGGCGCTCACCGAGCACCACCGGGACCGCAAGCCGCTCGCCGTTCCGCACGATGCCGATCTCCACCTTCTCGCCAACCTGGCGGTACATGATCTCGGTCTGGAGCTCATCAGTGCTCCCAACCGGGACGCCGTCCACGGACACAATCACATCCCCGGCTTGGATACCAGCCTCCTGCGCGGGGGAACCCGGTACCACATCGGCCACCAGCACGCCTTCCCCAGGGGCAACGCCGAACTGCTGCTCCATCCCCGGCGTGATGTCCTGGATGTAGACCCCAAGCCAAGCCCGAGTGACCTTCCCGTGAGCGACGATTTGGGCCAGGGCGCGCTCGATCTCGTCAATGGGCACGGCGAAGTTGATCCCCTCAACAGCGATGCCTTGACTGGTCTGGCGGGCGATGAGGGTNTTCATGCCCACNACTTCTCCGTAGGCGTTGACCAAGGGGCCACCGGAGTTCCCGGGGTTGATGGCCGCGTCGGTCTGGATCATGCGCCGGAAGTACCCCGAGCCGTCCGGGCGAGGCACGCTCCGGCCTAGCGCCGACACGATCCCCAGTGTCACCGTGTAGTCAAACCCCAGGGGGTTCCCAATCGCGATCACCCAGTCCCCGATCTCGAGGGCATCCGAGTCCCCAAGCGGGGCGGTGGGAAGGNCTTCTGCGTTCTGCAAGGAGAGCACCGCTAGGTCCAGCCAGGAATCGGTGCCCACGAGCTCGGCCTCCAAGACCCGACCGTCCTGGCTCGTCACCCGGATGGCATCGGCCCCGTCAACCACATGGTTGTTGGTGAGGACGTACCGCTTGCNTCCGTACTCGACGATGAACCCGGAACCGAGGGAGGTCACCTCTCGGTCTCCAAGTGGCGGTTCACCGAAAAAGCGGCGGAGGAATGGATCCCGAAAGAACTCCTCCCACCAACCAGCCACCGTTTTCGTGGCCTCCACCTTAACCACCGCCGGGGCCACCCGGGCAATGGCCGCCTTGATGGCCAACTGCCCGGATTGGGCGATCTGCTCTTGCACTCCTTGCTGCGCTAGGACCACGCTTGCGGAGAAGATCGCTGCTAAAACCAAAATCGTAAATACCCTACGCATACTCGGTCACCTCCTGTAGTGTCCCCTCAATTCTCTCCATCGCGTATGCACAATGGCTGGAGCTTTTATGGAGATCCTGTGGAGAAAGCTCCAGGCGCCTCGGATATGATAACGTACCCATGTCCATGGAAAAGGCAAAAGCGATCGCTCTTCTTTCGGGGGGCCTCGATTCCACGCTGGCGGCCGCCCTCACGAAGCGCCTGGGGTTTGGGGTCATAGGGGTGAACTTCTCCACCGGTTTCTGCACCGGGCAGGGAAGATGCGACACGGTGCTCGCCGCCGGGCGCGTGCTGGGNATCCCCNTNCGCCTCCTAGACGTGGCTGATGAGTATCTGGACGTGGTGCGGCGTCCCAAATTCGGCTACGGCTCCGGGATGAACCCATGCCTCGATTGCCGCATCTTTATGCTAAAAAAGGCCAAAGAGCTCATGGAGAAAGAGGGTGCGGAGTTCGTGGTCACTGGAGAGGTCCTCGGTCAACGGCCCATGTCTCAACACTACCGGGCCCTGAAACTGGTGGCCGAGGAATCGGGGCTCGGGGACCGACTGGTGCGTCCACTTTCCGGGCGACTACTCCCTGCCACCTATCCGGAGAAACGCGGTTGGGTGCGGCGCGAGGATTGGCTCGACATCCAAGGCCGCTCCCGCCGCAGACAGCTTGCCCTGGCCCGGGAATGGGGGATCGAGGAGTTCACCCAACCCGCCGGCGGCTGCTGCATCCTCCTGGAAAAGACCTACGCTGCCCGGCTGAAGGACGCCTTTGCCCATATCGGGGCCGACAAAATGACCAAGGAGGACTTCGCCTTGCTCCGCTTCGGTCGCCATTTCCGCCTGTCACCCAAGGTGAAGGTCATCGTGGGGAGGGATGAGACGGAGAACGCGGTGNTGGCTGGTTTTGCCCGGGGACGGCTGCGCCTTGAGTTCCTCGACGTCCCCGGCCCCACAGCGCTGGTGGAGGGAGATCCCACGGAGGACGAACTCGTGCTCGCAGCACGCCTCGCGGCCCGGTACGCGGACGTGGCACCGGATGAGGAGGTGCGGATCATCGTAACCAACGGAGAAGACTCCCGAGAGCTTCGCGTCAAGGCCCTCCCGCCCGACGANCAGCGTCTTAAAGAGCTCAGGATCGGTTGATCAGGGCCAAGGCCTCAGCCCGAGCGGCAGGATCCGTGCGGAAGATGCCCCGAATGGCCGAGGTAACAAGGACCGAACCCGGCTTCTTNACCCCCCGGATGGTCATGCACAGGTGCTCGGCCTCCACGTGGACGAGCACCCCATGGGGGGAGAGCTTCTCCATGAGAGCGTCGGCCACCTGGGAGGTGAGCCGCTCCTGGAGCTGGGGCCGCGCGGCGGCGAGCTCCAGCACCCGGGCCAGCTTACTCGCCCCCACGATGCGCCCCTCTTTGGGCAGGTAGACCACGCTGGCCCGTCCCACAAACGGGAGGAGATGGTGCTCACACAGTGAATGGAATGGGATGTCCCTGAGGACCACCATCTCGTCGTAGGGCTCCTGAAACAGCACCTCGATCTCGTCCTCGGGACGCTTGCCCAGGCCCCGACAAAGCTCGGCCAGCGCCTCCGCCACCCGCCTGGGGGTATGAGCCCACATCTCTTGGGACAGGTGTTCCCTTCCAAGCCCCTCTAAGATGAGGCGAACCCCTTCCTCGAGCTTCTCCATGTCCATAGCGAAAGCATCCTAGCTGGGTTAGAGCGCTCGGACAAGGGTTGGCACAAGTCGCCTTGCCGGATAACATCGAAGGGGATCGGAGCGTAGCGCAGCCTGGCAGCGCGCTGGCATGGGGGGCCAGAGGTCACCGGTTCAAATCCGGTCGCTCCGACCAAGCAGTTTTCATTTAGGGGCGTTCCACTGCTCGGGGATCACAACTTCGATACTGGGCCCCTGGAAGAGGTTCTCCCATCGGAGCTCCCCTGCGACGGAGACCATTTGGCCCACTAACTCCTCAGGAGAAAGCCCTAGCCCTTCCCAGACTTCCTGGATCACGTCTACGTGGAACCCNTAGCGGCTTTTCGCAGCCCAAACGATCCATCTATCCNCATCGCGCTCCACCCGCTCAACCGTGAACACCACCGTGACCGCCTGGGTGATGTAGGGAAGGGGGTCCTCCTCGAGGACCTCAAGGGTAACTGGCTCCTTATACTTGCCCCAGATGCCAAGCTTTTCCACCTGGGCCAGTGTTACTGCCCGCAGGAAGCGGTCATAGTATTTTTCCTCTGAAGGCCAAAACACGTATAGCCTGGCCACCCCACGGCGAAGGAGTTCCTCGTTCACCAAGATCCACCCGCCGTCCCTTTGCACCCAGAGGTANGCAAGAAGACGCCCGTAACCGTCGCGNNTTTGAGGACCGAACTCGAGATACACGTCCTTCCTAAGCACGAGATCGCGGTTCACTTTTGTGGCCACATAGTAGTACGGCTCCCCCACCTCAGGGGTATTGATTCCTAAATACCNCACATATTCATGTGATTTCACTAATATAGCGGTGTCCCCGTCGACCACACGTGCGATCCTCACCACCAGGGCATCCGGAGGAGGTTGGCCCAGCGCTCCCCAGACAGCCATCACGGCCAGCATCACGACGCTGAGCTTGACCCTACCTCTCATAATGCACCCACCTCTGGGTGACCACCATTTGGAAAAGCGTCAAGGCGAAAATGATCCCGAACAAAATCACCGAGGCCGCCGCCGCCCTTCCGTAGTGAAAACGCTGGAAGCCCTGGTCGAATATGTAGTAGACGATGGTCATCGCCGAGCTCAAGGGGCCAGGCGTGCCGCTAAACAAAATGAAAATTTCCTCAAAAATCTTGAATGACCCGATTAATGAGATGATGAACACGAAGAAAATCTGAGGGGTAAGCAGTGGCACGGTGATGTGAAACCAGGCCTTAAAACCGCTTGCCCCATCTACCTTGGCGGCGTCATAGTAAACACGGTCTATCCCCTGCATCCCGGCGAGGAGAATGATCGCTTGGTAGCCCACGAAGCGCCATATGTTCATGATGATCACAGCGAACAAAGCATAGTGGTGGTCCTCAAGCCAGTTGACCCCATGGATTCCAAAGAAGCTCAAGAAATAATTTAAAAGCCCATACCGCCAGTTGTAAATCCACTGCCAAACCATAGAGATCGCCACCACTGGAGTGATGTACGGTAAAAAGTAAGCCAGCCGATAAAAGGGGCGGAGCCGCAACCCCTGGTTGAGCAGGGTNGCGAGGCCCAAGGCCAAGCTGAGCGTGATAGGAACAGACACCCCCACATAGACCGCTGTTTGATACAAGGACTTCATGAAAAAGCGATCTCGGAACAAAAACTGGAAATTTTTGAAACCCACATAAGTTTGAGATAANGGCGTCCACTTAAAAAGTGAAATTCTAAACGCCGAGATGAACGGATAAAAAACGAACACCCCGAGCACAAGCAGGGCAGGGAGGAGGTAAAGGTATGCCTCCGCCGACTCCCACCAAAAGCTCTTTCGCCGCCAGTCGCTAGGCAATCTCACGGGCTGAGTAAAGGGCCGGGGAGNAGGGGCCCTCCTCCCCGGCCCGATNGTGTCCTTACTGGGAGATCAGAAACTCGAGCTCCTCTGCCAAGGCGTCGAGCGCCTCCTTGGGCTCCATCTCCCCGCGCAGCACTTGCTCGTAATAGGTGATCATGGTGCTGCGGATGTCCCAATAGGCCGGGTGATGGATCTGCCCAAATCCGCCGATGAGGAACTGCTCCGACATGACCTTGCGCTCTGGATGTTCCTCGGTGAAGGCNTTCCATTCATCGGACTCAAAACCGCTCACCGTCACCGGCAGATACCCGGTTTCCTCGGCCCAATACACGGTGTTCTCTGGCCGCAGCAGGAACTCGACGAGCTTGACGGCGGCGTCGATCTGCTCCGGGGTCTGGTTGAGGGAGAACACCCCGATGTTCGTCCCCTGCACCATGGAGGCACAGTTCTTATGGCAAGGCACGGGGGCTACCTTCATCTCGAAGCCGCCCCGCTGGGCCGCAGCCAAGTTATAAGGGTAGCCGGCGGAGGTGTCGACGAACATGGCGATCAGGCCCTGACCGAACGGGTCAGACAGATACCCGCCCTGGACCAAAGCGCACTTGGCAAGCTGAGCCATGAACTCCATGGTCTCAAGCCCCCGCTCGTCGTTGATCGTGACCTCGGTCCCGTCCTCGGACAGGATCGCCCCCTCGTTTTGGGCGAGGAACATGAGGAAGATCTCCACGTTCGGGGGCCTGAGGCCCGTACCATACCGATCGATGGTGCCGTCCCCGTCTTCGTCCACGGTCAAGGCACAGGCCATGTTGAGGAACTCCTCCCAGGTGGTAGGAGGCTCGGGCACAAGATCGGGCCTGTAGTAAAGGACGATGATGGACTTGTTGAAGGGCACCGTGAGGAGCTTGCCATCGAACGTGTTCATATCGACAAACCGAGGATGGATGTCCGAGAGTACCTCTGGGGACAGGTAATCCTCCAGGGGAACAAGTGCCTCAAGCCATTGGGTGGTCCAGTTCTCATACTGCTGGGCCAACGTGGGCGGCTCCCCTGCTGCCACGGCCGCAATCAGCTTCTGTGACAGAGATCCGTACCCGCCCTGATAAACGAGGTCGACCACGATCCCCGGATTCTCCTCCATGAACTTCTGGATCAAGGTCTCCAGGGCAGGGGCATGGCGCTTGGACATGGCATGCCAAAAGCTAATCGTCACCTCAGAAAGACCAATCACCCCGACGAACAACACTGCGATTAGGACAAGAGCACTGTATTTTTTAAACATTCCCTAACACCTCCCGATATTTTTCACGCAAGGCCCACATATACCTGCCTGCCTTCTTTCTCCACTACCACCTCCTTTCACTTGAGCCCCGTTCGGGCTATCCCTTGGATAAACTGACGTTGTGTGAAGAAGAAAATCAACAACACCGGCAAGATCGCCATAGTGGAAGCGGCCATCAAAAGCGGATAGTCCGTCCCCATGTCTGACATGAAGAATCTCAGCCCCACAGGCACCGTGCGCAGCTCCACCCGATCAGTCATGATGAGCACCCACAGGAACGCGTTCCAAGAGCCGATGAACTTGAACAAAGCCACCGTCGCGATTCCAGGCCGGGAAAGAGGGACAACGATGCGCCAGATGTAACGAAAACGGGAACAGCCATCAATGCGAGCCGCGTCCCAAAGCTCATCCGGAATCGTCCGGAAGAACTGTCTCAGGAGAAAGATCCCGAACACCGACACGATCCAAGGGATTATCAAGGCCCAATAAGTATTGTACCAACCAAGCCGTTTGATAGTGAGGAAGTTGGGCACGAGCAACATCTGCCCCGGGATCATCAACGTGCCGAGGAGCAAAGTGAACATGAAGTTCTTGCCGAAGAACTTCATCTTGGCAAACGCGTAGGCCGCGAAGATAGTGGTGATGACTTCGCCGATGGTGGTGGTCACGGCTATGAAGAAAGAGTTGAAAAAGTAACGGCCAAAAGGGGCGGCGTCCCAAGCCCGGACGTAGTTGTCCCAACGCGGCACACTGGGAATCCATATCGGGGGGATTCGTAGGGCCTCGGCGAGATCCTTGATAGAGGTCGAAATCATCCACAGGAACGGGAGAACCATGATCAAGGCGCCGGCCGTGAGAACGATGTATAGAAACGCCTGCCACAAGGCCCGACGAACCCGATAAACACTCTTTGCCCCCTTCGTCCTCGGGGCCAGTGTCCAGCTCGCCGTAGCCATTGGTGCACNACTTTACACCGCCTCCTGCTCCCGTGCAACAGCGTTGCCAGTCAGCTGATGTAACGCTAACATCCGCGCATGGCAGGGCGGCTTGAGGCGATCACCGGCTGTATGTTCTCCGGCAAGACCGAGGAGCTCCTCCGGCGAGTGGAACGGGCCCGCATCGCCAAGAAAGAAGTGCTCCTCCTCAAACCCGCCCTGGACACTCGCTACTCAGCCNACGAGGTGGTAACACATTATGGTCGGTCNCTGCCGTGCCATCGCCTGCCCACAGACNTCACTTTGGAAACCATGGCCGGCCATCTGGGAGAGGATCTCAAGCGAGCGGANGTCGTGGCCTTCGACGAGGCCCACTTCTTCGGAGAGGAGTTCCCCTCCCTCTGCGAGGCCCTTGTGGAGCAGGGGAAGAGGGTGATCGTGGCGGGATTAGACCTCAACTTCCGGGGGAAGCCCTTCGGCCCCATGCCAAAGCTTTTGGCCTTGGCTGACGAGGTGGTGAAACTCCAGGCGGTGTGCGTGGTGTGCGGCCGGCCAGCCACCCGCTCTCAGCGCCTGGTGGACGGGAAACCCGCCCGGGAGGGGCCGGAGATATTAATCGGGGGCCTGGAGTCCTATGAGGCCCGCTGCCGTGACTGCTTCGTGCCACCCCGTTGATATGCCTTTTGCTGCTGGGTTACTTTAGGAAGCCTGGCCTTCTCCCAAAAGCTCCAGCAGGATCTGGGAGAGCTTTTTAGCGTCGGCCCGGCCCCGGGTGGCCCGCATCACCTGGCCCACGAGAAATCCCAAGGCCTGNGCCTTGCCGGCCCGGAAATCGGCCACCGCTTGGGGATGGGCAGCGATCGCTTCCTCCGCCAACCGGCGGAGCTCGGCCTCGTCCGATACCTGGGTAAGGTCGCGCTCGGAGAGGATCTCGGCCAGAGAACGGCCGGTGGTAGCCGCCTCCTCGAGCACCTCCTTGGCATTGGTGCGGGAGATCTCCCCCTTCCTCACCCGCAGGATGAGCCCGGATAGCTCCCGCGCCGAGACTAGCGTCCCGCCCTCGCCCCAGTACCTCAAAAGCTCAGACAGGACCCAGCTCGCCGCCTCGCGCCCGTCGCCTACCTCCCGAGCAACCGCCTCGAAGTAATCCGTCAGCTCCGGCTCGGAAAGGAGCGTCTCCACATCCCGGAGGGAGAGACCGTATTCCCGGGACAAACGCTCGGCCCTCTCCCAAGGGAGCTCAGGCATGGCCCTCTCAACCGCGGTCAGTAGCTCCCGCGAGATCTCAAGCGGCACCAGGTCCGGCTCGGGGAAGTACCGGTAGTCGTGGGCCTCCTCCTTCTCCCGTTGGAGGACGATCTCGCCCCTCCCTTCGTCCCATCCGTAGGTGGCTTGGACGATGTGTTCCCCGCGGGAGAGGAGCTCCCGCTGGTGGGCGGCCGCGGCGGCCAAGGCCCGCTCCACCGCCCGGAACGAGTTCAGGTTCTTGATCTCCGCCTTGGTGCCAAGCCCTCCGTCCTGAGAGATGGACACGTTGGCGTCACAGCGTAGTTCCCCCTTCTCCATGTCCGCCCCGGAAACCTGAAGGTGCCGAAGTAGCGTGCGTAGGGCCCGCAGGAAGTCCCGCGCCTCCCTGGGGGAGCGAAGGTCCGGCTCGGTCACAATTTCCACGAGCGGCACCCCACAGCGGTTCATGTCCACCAGGGCCCCTCCTTCCGTGTGGATGAGCTTGCCCGCGTCCTCCTCGAGGTGGAGCTCCCGGATGCGGATCGTGCGCTCGCCGCCCTCGGTCCGGAAGGAAAGTTTCCCTCCGATGGCAAGGGGGACATCCCGCTGGGTGATCTGGTAGCCCTTGGGAAGGTCGGGATAGAAGTAGTTCTTGCGGTCGAAGCGGGAACGGAGCTGCACTTCCGCTCCCAAGGCCAAGGCAATCCGCAAGGCGTACTCCACCGCCACGCGGTTGGGCACGGGGAGGGTACCGGGCATCCCCAGGCATACCGGACAGGTCAGGGTGTTGGGTTCGGCAGCGAAGTAGTCCGCCCGACAGCCGCAGAACAGCTTCGAGCGCGTGGCAAGCTGCACGTGTATCTCGAGACCGATGATGGTTTCCACGACAAGCACGAGTATACGTGGCCGGGATCCTTGATAAAACTGGACCCAAAAGGTAACCTTTTCCGCCATGGCGATTCTGGAAACACACGACCTGCACGTAAGCGTAGCCGGTCAGCCCATCCTGCGAGGGGTGAGCCTCGCCCTGGAGAAAGGCAAGGTGCACGCCCTCATGGGGCCCAACGGTTCGGGGAAGTCCACGCTGGCCTTTGCACTGGCAGGCCACCCGGCTTACCGAATTGACCAGGGGAAGATCGTCCTCGCAGGGGAGGATATTACAGACCTCCCTCCCCACGAACGGGCGAAAAAGGGCCTGTTCCTCGCCTTCCAGTACCCCCCCGAGGTGGAAGGCGTCAGGCTCCGCGAGTTCATGCGGCTCGCCTGTGGCGACCAGGGGCACGGGTTCTGCGAGTTCAGGGACCTCTATCCCCGAGCTTTAAAGCGCCTTGCGATGGAGGAACTCGGGGACCGAGAGCTCAACGTCGGCTTCTCGGGCGGGGAGAAGAAGAGGTCGGAGCTCCTGCAGGCCTGGCTCCTCAAACCCAAGGTGGCCCTCCTGGATGAGCCGGATTCCGGGGTGGACGTGGATGCGGTGCGGCTCATCGCGGACGCGATCCGTGAGCTCGCCGAGTCCGGCACAGCCGTCCTCATCATCACCCATTACCCCAGGATCCTGGAGCACGTGGCCCCGGCCCGGGTGTTCGTGCTCGAGGAGGGGAGGATCTCGCAAGAGGGCGGCCCGGAGCTCGCCCAGGCCATCGAGGCCGGGGGCTTTAAGGCGGTCAGGCGATGAGAGACAAATCCGCGCTCAAAAAGGGGCTTACGCGGGAAGTAGTGGAGGAGATCTCCCGGGAGAAGGGGGAACCAGCCTGGATGCTGAAACTGCGCCTCAAGGCGCTGCGTGTGTTCCAGGAGCTCCCCATGCCGCGCTTTGGCCCGGACCTCTCAGAGGTCGATCTCGACGAGGTGGCCTACTACGCCCGCACCGTGGAGCTGGTGAAAAGCTGGGACGAGCTCCCCGAGGAGATCAAAAAGACGTTCGACGCTNTGGGCCTCCCCGAGGCGGAGAAGAAGGCCCTGGCAGGCCTCGGGGCCCAGGTGGACTCCGAGGTCGTGTACCAGTCCATCCTGGAGGAGGTACGAGCCCAGGGCGTGATCTTCGAGCCCATGGAGGAGGCGGTCAGGAAACACGGCGACCTCGTGAAAGAATACTTCATGCACGCCATCCCCCCGGAGGACAACAAATTCGCCGCCCTGCACGGGGCGGTGTGGTCCGGGGGCACGTTCGTGTGGGTGCCGGAGGGCGTGAAAGTGGAGATCCCCCTTCAGGCCTACTTCCGCATGCAAACCCAAGGGGTGGGGCAGTTCGAGCACACCCTGATCGTGGCCGAGCCCGGGAGCTCGGTGCACTACATCGAGGGGTGCTCCGCCCCCCGCTATACCAAAGCGGCCCTACACGCCGGCATGGTGGAGATCTTCGCCAAAGAGGGCTCCCACGTGCGCTTCACCACCATCCAGAACTGGGCAAGGAACGTCTACAACCTGAACAACAAACGGGCCTTGGCCTATGCCGGGGCCACGGTGGACTGGGTGTCCGGCTCCCTGGGGAGCAAGGTGACCATGCTCTACCCCACCACGGTGCTCTTGGGACCGGGGGCGAAGACCGAAAACCTCGGGTTCACCTTCGCCCAGGACGGGCAGTGGCTGGACGTGGGGGCACGGGCCCTGCACCTGGCCCCGAACACAAGCTCCCGCCTCGTATCCCGCTCCGTAGTGCAAGGGGACGCCAAGGCAGTGTTTCGGGGCAAGGTGTACGTGGCCAAAAACGCCAGGGGCGCCAAGGGACACGTGGAGTGCTCGACTTTGCTCCTCTCTCCGGAGGCCAGCACCGAGACGATCCCCACCCTTAACGCAGAGAACGANGAGGTGGAACTGGCCCACGAGGCCACGGTGGGAAGGATTTCCCAGGAACACCTGTTCTACTTGATGTCCCGGGGCCTCACGGAGCAGGAAGCCATGAGCCTGATCGTGAACGGCTTCGTCTCTCCGATCCTGAAGGAGATCCCGCTGGAGTACGCGGTGGAGCTGAAGCGGCTTCTGGAGATGTCCTTCGAGGGGGCGCAAGGATGATCGACCTCAAAACTGTGCGGGAGGACTTTCCCATCCTTAAAAAGACCGTGAACGGGCACCCGCTCGTGTACCTGGACTCGGCGGCTACCAGCCAAAAGCCGCGGCAGGTCATCGAGGCGGTGGCCCGCTTTTACCAGGAGTCCAACGCCAACGTCCACCGGGGCCTCTACCAGCTTGCGGCGGAGGCCACCGACCTTTATGAAGAGGCCCGGG
>MTNI01000041.1 GCA_002011415.1 Candidatus Acetothermia bacterium JdFR-47 | reverse complement strand
GGGAAGGAAGGGGGAGGCGCGCGGCTGCTCTAGCGAGGGCGGGATCGGGGGCCTCGGCGGCGAGGGCCGTTTCCCCCACGAGCTTGGGTGCCAAGGCCCGGACGATGGTCTCCACCTCGGGNAGCTCCGGCATCAGCGGCTCCGTATCTGCTCGAACACCGCGAGGAGTTTGCGGGTGGACGTCTCGGTGGAGAGCTCCCGGGCAGTCCGCAGGGCCCCCTCCCTAAGGCGCTCCCGCAGCGAAGCGTCGTCGAGGAGCTCGAGCACGGCCTCGGCGTAGCGGACCTCGTCCTCCGGGGCGCAGAGGGCGTTCTCGCCGTCCCGCACGATGTCCTTCACCCCCATCTCCGGGATCGCCACCACCGGGAGCCCGGCGGCCATGGCCTCGAGCACCACCAGGCCCTGGGTCTCGGTCTTGGACGCGAACACAAACAGGTCACACTGCCGGTAGTAGTCGACGAGGCGGTCGTGGCCGATGTAACCTGGGAAGATNACCTGTCCCGCAATCCCCAGCTGTTGCGCCTCGCGCACCAGGTCCTCGGCCGCCGGTCCCCCGCCGATCATGAGGAGGAGCACGTCCGGCCGCCGGAGCGCCACCTCCCGAAACGCCCGCAGGAGAAAGTGCACGTTCTTCTCCGGGGCCAGCCGCCCTACGTAGAGGAGCAGCGTCGCGTCTCGGGGTAGGGAGAGGTCGGCCCGGATGTCGTGCTGGATGGGGCGGGAGAAGAGCCGCAAGTTGACCCCAAAGGGGAACACGTGGATGGGCACCCGTACCCCGTAGCGGAGGAGCTCGTCCCGGATGGGCGTTGACTCCACCGTCACCGCNTCACACCGGTTGCAGAAGGCGGCCGACAGCACCTCGGCCATACGCCGGGGCGGCCGCAGCGGGGGCGGGAGGTAGTGCCTGTAGGCGACGTACAAGGTGTGATACGTGTGGACGTGGGGGATGCGGGCCCGTCTGGCCGCCCATAGGGCCAAGGTGCCCAGCGAGAACGGGGTGTGGGAATGGATGGCCTCCAACTCCCCCATGATCCTCCGGGCCCGCAGGGGGATGGTGGGAAACGCCACCCGCGACTCCCGGTGAAACAGGAACGGGAGGGAGGGCAGGCGCACCACGCGGGGATCGGGCCGCTCCCGGCCGTAGTGGGGGCAGAACACGTACACCTCATGCCCCATGCGCTCCAGCTCCTCTCGGAGCCAGTGCACCGTGGTGGTCACCCCGTTGATCTGGGGGAGGTAAGTATCGGAGAAGAGGCCAATCTTCATAGCGCCTCGTACACGAGTTTCCCGTCCAGGAAGGTCATATCCACCCGCACCTCGTCCCAGGGGGCCTCCCGTGGGTCGGCGGACAGGACCACGAGATCCGCCTTCTTCCCCGGGGAGATCGCCCCCAGCTCCCCTTCGGCGAACNCGGCGTGGGCGCCGCCTTCGGTGTAGGCCCTGAGCGCCGCTGGGAGGGGGAGCCGCTGGGCCTCGTAGGGAGGCGAAACCGCTCCGGGGAGGCCCTGCAAAGGNCCCATGGGCATGCCATCGGAGCCGAATGCCAGGGGGATCCCCCGGGCCGCCACCCAGGCGTGGGGGTCGATCGTCTGGTCNCGGTCCCGACCCAACCGGGCCTCGTACATCCTCCCCGGACCGGACCAGCGGGCCACGAAGTTGGGCTGCATGGAGGCGACCAAGCCCAGCCTCGCCATGCGATCCAGCTGTTCTGGGGTGGGNAGCTCCAAGTGTTCAATCCGATGGCGTCCCTCCGGCCCCACGCTGGCGAGCTCGCAGGCGGAGATCGCCTCTTCGATGGCCAGATCCCCGATGGCGTGGATCGCGACCTGAAGCCCGGCCCCATCGGCCCGGCGCAGGATGTNGGAGAGCTCATCCCGGGAGAGNAGGAGCTGACCCTGGCCCTCGCCATCGGCGTAGGGAAGGGAGACGGCCGCGCTCCTGGCCCCGATGGAGCCGTCCACGAAGGCCTTTACCCCCTGCACGCGCACAAGCTCGGTGCCGAACCCCCGGCGGACACCGAGCTCGAGGAGATGGTCGAGCTTCTCCACCGGGAGGTAGAGGAAGACCCGGGTAGTGAGGAATCCTTGGTCCTCGGCGAGCTGAAAGACCGAAAGCACGTCCGGCCCCCCCATGTCCGCCACCGCCGTGATCCCCAGGCTCGCCGCGTGGCGGGAGGCCGCCCCTGCGGCCTCCACCAACGTCTCCTGGTCCGGCTTGGCACAGGCGAGAAGGTCCTCCGCCGCTTCCTCCCACAGGTGCCCCCGGTCCCGGTCCACCAGNTCCCCCTCCGGGCGGACGCAACGCGCTAAGGCCAAGGTGTTGGCCACCACCAGGTGTCCGTCCACCCGCACTGCGCACGCCGGCTGCTTTGGCACGGCCTGGTCCAGGTCTCTCCGCTCCAGATACCGGCGTTCGGGCCAGGTGGACTCGTCCCAGCCCCGGGCCACCACCCACCCTTCGGAGCGGGTTCGCGCCGCCTGGGCAAGCATGTCCAGCGCCTCGGGGAGAGAGCTCGCCTGGGAGAGGTCAACGTAGAAGGTTCGGTCGAGTCCTGTTTTCAAAAAGTGGGTATGGGCGTCGAAGAAGCCGGGGAGGAGCGGCCGGCCTTTGAGGTCGACGAGCTCAGTCCCTGGGCCGCGCAGGCGCAGCACATCCTCGCTCCGTCCNACTGCCAGGATACGTCCGCAGCGCACAGCCACCGCGTCGGCGGGGCTTCCCAGGAGAGAAAGGCCATGGTATAAGATCAGATCGGCCGACATCGCAAGCGATTATAGCGACGCCGGACTCGGCCACGCGAGATTAAGGAGAAGCCATGGACACGTTGGTACTTACATGCGACGCATCCGGGATCACCAAGGCCGCGGAGATCGTCCGCGCCGGGGGCCTGGTGGCGTTTCCCACCGAGACGGTCTATGGCCTGGGGGCAAACGCCCTATCCGCCCAGGCCGTAGCCCGGATCTTCGAGGCCAAGGACCGCCCCAAGTTCGACCCGATCATCGTGCACGTGGCAAGCCCGGAGGAGGCTGAGCCCCTGTGGGCAGAGGTTCCGCCCTTGGCCCGGGCCCTCATGGATCGCTTTTGGCCCGGCCCCCTCACCCTAGTCCTTCCCAAGGCCCCCCGGGTGCCGGAGATCGTGACCGCTGGCCTCCCCACTGTGGCGGTGAGGATGCCCGACCACCCCATGGCCCTGNCCCTCATCCGCGAGGCCGGCTGTCCCATCGCCGCCCCCAGCGCCAATCGGTTCGGCAGGCCCAGCCCCACCCACCACGACCACGTGCTCGATTGCCTCGCCGGGAGGATAGAGGCGGTGCTCGCTTGCGGCCCCACCCCGGTGGGGATCGAGTCCACCGTGGTGTCCTTGGTAGAGACCCCGCCCCGGGTGCTCAGGCCCGGGGGCACCCCGCTTGAGGCCCTGCGGGAGGTGGTAGGGGAGCTACGGGTGGATCCCTCCAAGCCCAGCCAAGGGGCCGTGTCCGCCCCCGGTACCCTGCCCCGGCANTACGTCCCCCAGACCCCGCTATTCCTCCTCGAGCCCGGCCCCCCCAGAGGCCGGGAGAACCTGCCCCGCCGCCGGTGCGGCATCCTGGCCTACCGGGGGGAGTGGCACGACTTCGCCCATGTGGAAGTGCTGTCCCAGTCCGGGGATCTCAGAGAAGCTGCAGCCCGGTTCTTCGCGGCCCTGCACGAGCTGGACCGGGTCGGTCTCCTCGCNATCGTGGCCGAGCCNGTGCCCGAGGAGGGCCTGGGCGTGGCAATCATGGACCGGCTCAGGCGGGCGGCCTCAGGTCGGGCCCGCCTGGACGACGAGTTCGTCTGGATCACGAGATAGGAGGNGGNATGAAGCTTTCGGGAAAGCGGGTGGCAGTGCTGGTGGCGGATCTCTACCAAGAACTCGAGTTCTGGTACCCATACTACCGGCTCACCGAAGAGGGAGCGCAGGTCGTGGCAGTGGGCCCCGAGGCCCGGGAGTACAAGAGCAAGCTGGGGTACCCGGCCAAGGCGGACCTCTCCGCCAAGGAAGTGCGGGCCGAGGACTTCGACGCCGTCGTCATCCCTGGGGGCTACGCCTCAGACTACATGAGGAGGAGCCCGGAGCTGGTGGCGTTCGTGCGCGAATTGGCCGAGTCCGGGAAGGTGGTGCCGCCATCTGCCACGGGGGCTGGATGCTGTGCTCGGCCCGGGTGGTGCGGGGGAAGCGGGTGACCAGCTTCTACGCCATCCGGGACGACCTCGCGAACGCGGGCGCCACCTGGGTGGACGAAGAGGTGGTGCGCGACGGCAACCTCATCACCTCACGCGTCCCAAGCGACTTACCCGCCTTCCTGCGCGAGATCATCTTGGCCCTGGCAGGCTGAGCGAAGGGAGCAAACCCTAGCGAGAACGCTGCCGCTTCCCTCGCCGGCGTTTTCTCTTCTCGCCCGTGGGGCGGCTGTGTTTTTTCTCAGGGCGCATGAGCTCAATTAGCAGGCGCCGGTAGCCCTCCACGGCTGCCTCCAGGTCCGATATCGAAAGGTGCTCGTCCGGCTGGTGGGCCAGGCGCTCGTCCCCGGGACCGTAGCCCACGGTGGGGATTCCCCGCCGGCCGCAGGACTCGACCCCGTCGGTGGAGAACCGCCATACCTTAAGGGGCACATTCCCTAGAGCCGCCCGGGCCCGCTGTACCCACGGGTCCTGGGGATCCATGAGCCAGGCCGGGAAGAACTCCTCCACCTCCAACATCTCGCCGGTGTAGGCGCGGAGCTCCTCCCTCACGATCTCCACCCGCACCCCGAGATCGAGCTCCTTGTACAAAGAGAGGACCGAGTCCGGTCGCTCACCCCGCACCACGCGCCGATCCAGGAGCACGGTGCAGCGGTCCGGCACGATGGGACCCGAAGTGGGGGTCGAGACCGCCACCGGGGTCACCGTCCCCTTCCCCAGCATGGGATCGCTCGGCAGGGGCAGGGAGAGGAGCTTGGGCAGGGCGCGGACCAGGCGCTCGATGGCGTTGTCCCCGAGCTCGGGCATCGAGGCGTGGGCAGTGCGTCCCCTCGCCTCCACCTTGAGCACCGCCCGGCCCCGGTGGCCGATCCCAAGCCGGAGGTCCGTGGGCTCGCCCAGGATCACGAGGTCAGGTTTGGGGAACTTATCAAGGACCCGCGCCAGCACCGCTCCCTCGGCAGTCTCCTCGTGGGTCACGTAGGCGAAGAGAAGCGTCCCCTGGATCTCGGTAAGGGCTCGGGAGGCCCCGGCCACCTGGGCGGCGATGGCCCCCTTCATGTCCACCGCCCCCCGGCCAAAGAGACACCCCTCCCGCACCTCCCCGGAGAAGGGGGGGACCGACCAGGCGGCCTCGTTCCCCGGCGGCACCGTGTCCAGGTGCCCGGTGAGAAGCAAGGTAGGGCCCTTGCCCCGCTTGAGCTGGCCCACTACTGCCCCACCAGGGCCTATCTCCACGTCGCAGAACGTGCGCACAGCCCGGAGGAGGAAATCCGCTGCCGCTCCCTCCTCCCCGGAAAGGCTGGGGATGCGCACCAGGCCCACAAGGAGCCTCAGTGGGTCGATCATGAAAGGTGGATCTCCACGATGTCCCCGTCCTGGACCACGTGGTCGAGGGGGGCATGCTGCCCGTCGAACCGGCCCGAGCCCCAAAGCCGCACGTACCTCAGTTTCTCCACGAATTCTTTGTGGATGTGTTCCACCACGTCCAGCACCGTCGCCCCCTCGCGCAGGGTGTAGGGTTGGGTGAGATCGGGGGGGTGTCCGGGTTTTTTCGTGTACACCCGCACTACCCCGGCCGCCCGGAAAATGGCCCTCCTGAGATCCTCGAGGCCCTCACCGGTGGTGGTGGAAACGACGGCCACCGGGAACCGTTCCCCCGCCCAAGCGGAGAGCTCCTCCGTGCGCCCAGGGGCGAGGTCGCTCTTAAGCCCCACGGCTAGCGTCCGCCGCTCCACGGTGCGCCAGTCCACCTGCCGGCTGGGGCCGTCCACGAGCCGGATGTGCCGGGCCGAAAGAAGCTCGATCACCTCATCGGCCCGCTCGAAGCACTTCTCGTCGGAGAGGTCAAGGCACAGGAGCACGGCGTCCGCCAGTCGCACCAGGCCATATACCCACCCTTCGGTGTACTCCCGGGTAATGGGGGGCAGGTCCACAAGCTGTATCTGAATGTCCTCGTACTCCATCATCCCCGGGCAGGGGCGGTAGGTGGACATGGGGTAGGGGGCCACGTCCGGGGTGGCGTTGGTGAGGGCGGAGAGCAGGGCTGACTTCCCCGCGTTGGGAGGGCCGACCAGGGCCACCTGGGCCGCCCCCTCCCGCTCCACGTGGTGGGTAGGCCCGCCACCCTTCCCGGACCGGCGCCGCTGCTCCATCCGCTCCCGGAGCTTGGCGATCCTGCGCTTTATGTCGGCCTGCATCTTCTCCGTCCCCTTGTGCTTGGGGATGGTGGCAAGCATCTCCTGGAGCGCGTCCAGCCGCTCCTCATCGGACTTGGCCTTNTGGAAGCGCTCCCGAGCCGCCAAGAACTCCGGGGTGAGGTTCGCTGGCATTGTTACCTCCGAACTGAATTGTACGGGGCGTGCATCAGGCCATCTAGCGACCTGACCCCGGGAGCGCTATATTCCCAGATATGGCAAACAGAATTTGTGAGCTTCTCGAGATCCGTTACCCCATATTCCTGGGGGGTATGGCCCACGTGTCCCGGGCCCCACTGGTGTCTGCNGTATCGGAGGCCGGGGGCCTCGGGATCATCGGGGCGGGCGGCATGTCCCCGGAGGACCTGGCCCGGGAGATCGCCNAGGTGCGCCGACTCACCGACCGCCCGTTCGGGGTGAACCTCATGCTCATGGACCCCCGCGTCCAAGAGCAGGTGGAGGTCGTGATCGAGGCGCGGGTGCGCATGGTGACCACCGGGGCGGGAAGCCCCGCCAAATACATGGAGGCCCTGAAGGGCGCGGGGATCCTGGTGTTCCCGGTGGTGCCGGCGGTGTCCCTAGCCCAGCGGATGGAGCGTCTGGGTGCCGACGGGGTGATCGCCGAGGGCATGGAGTCCGGGGGACACATCGGGACCGAGACCACCATGGCCCTGGTTCCCCAGGTGGTGGACGCAGTCAAGGTCCCGGTGGTGGCCGCCGGTGGGATCGCCGACGGCCGCGGCATGGCTGCTGCCCTGGCCTTAGGGGCAGACGGAGTACAGGTTGGAACCAGATTCCTGGCCTCGAAGGAGGCCCCGGTTCACCCCAACTATAAGCAAGCCGTGCTCCGGGCCGGGGATCGGGCCACCATCATCACCGGACGGGCCCTGGGCCGCCCCGTCCGCTGCCTCACCAACAAGCTCACCAAGCAACTCGCCCGCTACGAGGCCGAAGGCAGGGATCCGGAGGAGTTCGAGTCCCTAGCCGTAGGGGGGCTCAGGCGGGCGGTGTACGAGGGGGACCTGGAAACAGGCTCCCTCATGGCCGGCCAAGTGGCGGGCCTCATCCGCGAGATCAAGCCCGTGGCCGAGATCATCGCGGACATGGTGCGGGAGGCGGCCGAGATCCTGNCCCGGGGGGTGGACTTCCAGGTCCCATGAGCGTACTAAACCCCCGCACCCGCAGAGACATCGAGCTAGACGTGGTCCTGGAGCAAATCGCCGGCTACGCCGCCTCGGAGCTTGGCCGGAANNCGGTGCTTTCCCTCTCTCCTACCTCCGATCGGGAATGGATCGAGCGGGAGTTCGCCCTGGTAGAGGAGATGATGGAAGCGGTGCGCGGGGGGTTTTCTCCGGGGGCGATCTCCGACCTCCGCCCCCTGCTGGATGAGGCCAAGACCCACGGCGACCTCAAGGGGGAGCAGTTCCTCACCGTGGCCGAGACTTTGGAGGCGGCCGGGGAGCTCCAGCTCGCCCTGAGCGGCCCGAGGACACCGCGCCTTTCCACCCTGGTTGGGCGCCTTTCGGATCAGGGGAAGCTGGCGATCGCCATCCGCCGGGCCATCGACGACCGCGGGGAGATCCGGGAGGACGCCACCCCNAAGCTCAGGAGCCTCACGCGCCGGCGTCGGGCCCTGGCCGAGGAGATCACCGCCACCCTGAGGCGGTTCATCGACCGACACCGGGACCTGGTGCAGGAGCCGGTGATCACCCGCCGCGGGGGGAGGTTCGTGGTGCCGTTCAAGTCTGGGGCCCAGGGCACCTTGTCCCTGGTAATCCACGACTCCTCGGCCACTGGNCAAACCCTGTTCGCCGAGCCAGCCTCCCTCGTGCACATGAACAACCGGCTCCGGGAGGTAGAAAACGACATCTGGCGGGAGCAGCACCGCATCCTGGCCGAGCTCGCCGCGAAGTTCATNGCGGAGGAGAAACGCATCCGAAGCGACATGGAGATCCTGGCCCGGGTGGACTCCCTCTACGCCCGGGCCCGCTATGCTTTGGCCTGCCAGGCCACCCTGCCCAAGCTCGCCTCCGACGGCCGGGTGGAACTGGTGGGGGCCCGCCACCCCCTGCTCGGGGCCCGGGCCGTGCCCATCACCATTCACTTCGGCGGGGAGAAAAGGGTGGTGGTGATCACCGGACCCAACACCGGCGGGAANACCGTCACCCTGAAGACCATCGGCCTGTTCTGTGCCCTGACCCAGTGCGGGATCCCAATCCCNGCCTCCTCCCGTACCACCCTCACCGTGTTCGAGAAGATCCGAAGCGATATCGGCGAGGAGCAATCCATAGAGCAGAACCTCTCCACCTTCTCCTCCCACATGAGAAATATCGTGGAAATCCTTTCCGAGGCGGACGACCGCACGCTGGTGCTACTGGACGAGCTCGGGGCGGGGACGGATCCGCAGGAGGGAGCAGCGCTGGGCCTCGCCATCCTGGAGCACCTCCTCGAGGTGGGGGCGGTGGCCGCGGTGGCCACCCACCTCACTCCGCTTAAGAACTTCGCCATCTCCCACCCGGAGGTACTGTCTTGCTCCATGGAGTTCGACCTCGAGACCCTGTCCCCCACCTACCGNGTGCTCGAGGGAGTGCCGGGGAGGTCTTGCGCCCTGATCATCGCCGAGCGGCTCGGGCTTCCCAAGGACCTCGTGGAGAGAGCGAAGAGCTCGTTCAGCTCGGGGGAAATCCGGGCCGAGGAGATCATCGAGGAACTGCAGCGGGAGCGAGCGGCGGCCCGGCGGGCGCGAGCGAACCTAGAGGCTGAACGGGCCCTGGTCAAGCGCCTCAGGACTGAATACGAGCGAAGGCTTTCCGCCCTCAAGGAGAAGAAGGCCGAGGCCCTAGGCCGGGAGCTCGTGCGGCTCGAAGAGGAGATCCGGGCCGCGAGGAAGGAGCTCTCCCAGCTCATCGCCCAGGCCCGGGAGAAGGAAGAGACCGAGGCCAGGCGGGCGGCCCTGAGACGGGTGGAGGAACTCGCCGAGCAGCTCCCAGGGCGGCCTGAGGAGGAGCGGCCTGCCCCCCGGCTCCGGGAGGGNGCGGTCGTGCGCATCCGGGCCACCGGGGCGGTGGGCACGGTGCGCCGGATCGAAGAGGGCCGGGTAGAGGTGGAGGTCAAAGGGCGCCGGGTGGAGCTCCCGCCCACGGCCCTGGAGCCCGCAGCCTCGCTTCCGGAGCAGGCCCCGCCCCTGCCCCGGGTCCCAGTTCACTCCCACGTCCCCCTGGAGCTCTCGGTACGGGGGATGACCGTGGAGGAAGCCCGCCGGGCGGTGGAGGACTGGCTGGATGGGCTTCTCCTTGCCGGAGTTAGGGTCGGACGCCTCATCCACGGGAAGGGCACGGGGACCTTGAGGAAGGCCCTGCACGAGTACCTCTCCTCCGTGCCCTACGTGCGCCGCTTTTATCTTGCCCCCCCGGCCGAGGGCGGCGAGGGCGTCACTGTCGTGGAACTGTAGGGCCTTGTCGAGTCCCTGCGCCAGCGCTATATTTTTCATGCGCTAGGGCGTAGCCAAGTGGTAAGGCAGCGGGCTTTGGACCCGTGATCGGAGGTTCGAATCCTCCCGCCCTAGCCATGAATGTCCCACGAAAAACTTCGGCTCCTCGTCGAACGCCTCGGTACGGAAGTACCAGAAGAGTTGGTCAAGGCCGCCCTCACCCATGCTTCCTACGCTAACGAAACCGGTGAGGGGGAAGCCAATGAACGCCTCGAGTTCCTGGGGGACGCCGTCTTGGATCTAGCCCTGGCCGACATCCTCTATCACCGGTTCCCCGAACGGGATGAAGGGGAACTCTCCAAGATCAGGGCCGTGGTGGTGTCCAGGCCCGTGCTCGCCGAGGTGGCCCGACGCCTTGAGCTCGGCCCGCTCCTCCTCCTGGGAAAAGGCGAGGAGCAAGCCGGGGGGCGGGAGCGGCCCTCGATCCTCGCTGCGGCCCTCGAGGCCCTGTTCGGGGTGGTGTTCCTGCACCTGGGGTACGCTACGGCCCGGGAGCTCGCCGAGCGGCTCCTGGGGGAGGAGATCGAACGCTACGCCGCCGAGCGCTCCCCGGACTACAAATCCCTGCTCCAAGAGCTGGGGCAGCGTCGATACGGGGCCCTACCTGCCTACAACCTCATCGAGTCCGAAGGCCCGGAGCACAAGAAGGTGTTCACCGTGTCCGTGGAACTGGGGGGGAGCAAGGCCCTAGGGCGCGGCCGCTCCAAAAAGGAAGCGGAGCAGGCCGCGGCCAAACGCCTTTACCTCCGTCTGGAAGAGGACGAACCGGAAAAACCAGAGGAAGCTTGATCCTGCCCTGAGGCTCGTGGAGGGAGTCCCTCAATTCAAAAGGTGCCCTTGGCCTCTTCTTATCCCTCTAGGTCCTCGCGGATGAGCTCCTGGCAGCGCCAGCACTCCTCTTCGGAGTAGACGCGCTCCATGCACCTCTTCCTCGCCTCGTCCCGAAGCCGGGCCGTGATCACGGCCGCCAACGCTGCCTCGAGCCGCTCCGCCAGCTCTACCTGGCCCACCTCACGCAGGGACTCGGCAAGCGATCGCCAAAAGGCGTCCGGGAGCGTGACCCGTTTGCCGCTGCGGGCGTCATCGAGCCACAGCTCCGCCGCCTCCCCGCTGCGAACGTGCACTCTGAACACCAGTTCCTCCACGACCCCTCACCTCCCTCCTGGCCCCCACTCATCCGGTGGCAGAACCACATCCGCGATGCGAAACCGCCCCCGGCTCAGGTAGACCAGAGTGCGGATCCCGCTGCGGAGATCGACGCGGTAGACTTTTCCATCCAGGTTCGCGTAGAGAAGCNCGTAAGGGTCCAGGAACACAAACCCGGCTATCCTGTCCTCATCGTCTCGGTAAACCTCTTCGAACCCCTGCTCTCCTAGGCGAAACAGTCTGCCCGGAAGGCGGTCTCCGGAGGAGATGTACAGGGTCCCATCTGGACTGAACCCGAAGTTCCCGTTCCAATATCCCCCCACGTCGCTGAGGCGGACCTCGTACACGGGCGTAGAGATCCCGTCCCAGCCTAGCCGATAGATCAGGCCGTCCTCTTCCGTCCCATGCGCTTCGCTGAAATAGAGGTGCCACTCCGCCCGCGGGTTCTCCGGATGTACCCCCGCTTCGTCGCGGATAAAGACAAGATCACCGATCGGCGCCGGGTGCTCGTAAAGCGCCCACTCGGGGAGCGGCCCGAAGGGCGCGAAGTGCACCACCCAGACGGTGCCAGAGGCAGGCCGGACGAAGATCAACTTGGGGTCACTTGGGTGGAAGCAAAACCTCCCAATCCTCCCCCCGCTGGTGTAGGCGATTTGCTCCTCCACAACGGTGGGCAGCCCACACCCGCAGCGGACGGAAACGGCCCGGATCTCCCCAGGCAGCCCAGCGGCACTCACGAAGTAAAAGTCAATGGCCTCGTACGGCGGCCGCATGATGCCGTCGGCAAAAGCTATCCCCCCAACACAGAGCACCGCAGCCAACACCCCAGCGACCCATGACCAATGCATACACATCCCCCCTTACACCAATTCAGCCTAGTGCTAAGAGCCCACGTAGTCAAATGGCACCAAGGATGCATCCCTGGCTTCTCCATCGGTTTTCCATAAAATCTCCATCGC
>MTNI01000149.1 GCA_002011415.1 Candidatus Acetothermia bacterium JdFR-47 | reverse complement strand
GAAGTCCTGGAAGGCACAAGGAAGTTCGAGCTAGTCTACCCAAGTGGGGGCACAGCTTTCGTCAACGTTAGAGTTAAGGATTCCTCCGGTTCAACCGCCTCCGGGATGACCAGCGTAACGCTGGCACCATCGCCTCAAATAACCGAGATTGACCGGGGCATCTTCGCATGCCGCGAGATGGCCTTTTCCACCGAAGAGGACTTCGTGACCTTTGGACCGGAACCGCCCGACGGCAATCCCATCATCTCCGATGGCGACCTCTTGGGGCCTGGGTGCGTGGTGTGCGCCCGCAATGCCGACCTATTACAGGCCTTCAAGGTGTTGGTGGATCTCGGTCTTGACGCCGTGGATGTCATCGACGTTGAGAGGTACTTGGTCGCCTTCTCCACCGAGCTCGACAGCCCTAACCCGGGCCAGTTCACCGCCGGCGACCTTTTAATCACGAACGGAGCTGTCATCCCCAATGCCGCTTTGCTTTACGGCTTTGGCATACGTGGGATCGATCTGGGTTTGGACGCCGTCCACTTCATCGGGGAACCAGCCAAAATCGTCGAGTTCCTTGACTACGCTCGGAATATGGGCCGGGATTACTGGCTGAGAGAGGGCGCATTGCAGGCCACCTTGCGTCAGTACAGCCTGGACATCTGGTTCTCCACCGAGGGGACTGGGCCCTATCCTACACAGCCCGCCTTCCTGGACGGCGATCTCTTGTCAGCGCGTGATGGCGTCATTGTTGTCCCCAACTCTCTCCTCCTGCCATCCAGCGTCCCGGCCGGCATCCCAAATCGAGGGGTGGATTTCGGGCTGGATGCCGTCACCTGTGCCCGAGCTGGCAATAAGGAGGGGATCCACTTCTCAACCGAGATCCTCTACGAAGGAGACCCTAGCTTCACCGATGGTGATGTCCTTCTTATCAGTAATGGAGTGATCCACACGAACGAGGAGCTAATCCGGTGCTTTAAGCCGAAGGCTGACTTCGTCGGACTGGATGCCCTGTCTAGGGTGCGCATGTGGGAGCCTTCGTGCGGCTACTTCACTCGTGTGGGGGGCGTGCATGTCAATCCCACCACTTGGGATTACTCCACAGGATACGTCGATCCCGTTCTGAGCGGCCTCAAGGATCGTCCGTTTGGTAGATGGGTTAGTATCCGCGGGGTCATTGGCACCGATGCCGTGGAGCACCGAGTCCTCTATCGGGCCGAGATGGGGATCGATGTGTCCATAGTGCTAAGCAATTGGGAGGTCTACCACACAGGCATTCTCGCTTGGATACCGGTTGTCTTCGACCCAGCCGGCTGGGTGAACACGGCTTTCTGGAACGACCTTAAGGACAACGGAAACCCGGATCTCATCCTGGTGAACTGGTATACACGCGGGCTTTCTGACGGGAAGTACATCCTCACCCTGCAGATCAAAAAGGCAGACGGCAGCATCGTGACATGCCAAGAGCTGCCCATTCAGATCGACAACACACCTCCTGAGGTAGAGCTCGGCGAGCAACACGAGTGCCATGCATACGACTGCGAGGACGAGGTGCTAGTTGTGGAAGGTCGCATAGAGGACATCACCTTCCCCGGTGGAAGGCACTTCTACCGGTACAGGTTGGCCCTCGACAGCCTTTGGATACCACCGACGACCTTCGCCTCTGGTTATTACACCGACGGTCCACCATTGTACGATGGCGGCACGGTAAGTTGGCCGGGGTTTGACGTGCTCGGTACCCTGCATATCCCATCGCTACTTGGCGACGAATTCAAAAAAGGCCGCTACACGATCCTGCTGTGGGCTTGGGACCGCTCGATCCTCGGCGGGTTCCATCCACCGGCAAACTGGGTGAATGACGCCGCTAGCAACAACTGGAGCTATGACCTAACGAACTTCGAGTGTGCTCCATGACGACGTATAGCTGACGAGCCATCAAGGCCTAGACGGACTCCAATTGAGAAGGGTGGAGGGGTGGCAGCAGTAGCTGCCGCCCTTCCTTACTAGGGCATAGCTGGACGAGTTTCTTGCAGTAACAGGCTGAATGCGCCAAGGAGGCGATGGTAATGACCAAGCGGCGTAGTCTGGGAATCGCACTATTGGTGTTGATTGCGTTGGGCATTACGTCTTGTGCCCTGTTTCAACCCCCACAACTCGGTATCGGTATGGAAGAGGCCATCGATGTNGTTGTTCAAGAAGTGCTGCCTGATGCCGTTCCAGAGGGAGCAACCTACGTCTGTATCCGAATGGATGACTCGCTTCCGGCCGGGAGCGTGATCGAGGAAGACACTCCACAGGAGGGATCCAGCCCACAGGGACCGCTCTCTCCCAAGGCGCTCACGCTGGGCCAGGAGTCGTACCTCTTCTTCCTCGATCTTGCTCCGGGAACGTACTACGAGCATCCCGTCAAGTACATCGTCGTCTCCAAGAGCGGAGGGTATCAGGTAATGGACGCGCGATGGTGGCCGAGGGTCAACGGCGCGACGCCGGAGCCATTCCGTGCGACGATCCCCGACCCGGGTTACGTCGTCGCAGGAAACGCCGACATGGTTGCTCCTACGGGTGTGCTCATGGAATTCGACTTTGCGCTCATTAGGAAAGCCCGGGAAGGGTTCATCGTGGTGCAGGGACTGATGGCGCATGAGAATCTCTACACTGACGCCACAGATACGTACCTGAACGGAATTGCTTTCTTCAACGCCTACAAAAGCGGCTTTTCCCAAGTCGAGGGGCTTGTCAGTAGCCAGGCAGCGGACGTTCTCAATGAGATCGACAGCATGGTCGCTGACAATCTCAACCCGATCACGATCTACATCATCGCCCATGGCGGTGTGGACGAGATTAGCCTTGGTGGCCTGTGGTTCACCGCACAGCAGTTCCACGATAAGATGGCCGAGTATCCAGAGACGCTGTTCAACTTCCTGCTTGGCTCGTGTCACAGCGGAAGCTTCATCAACCATCTCAACACACTGGACAACGTTCGCGTGATCCAGACCGCCTGCGCCACAGACGAGGGTGCTACGCCGGATTGGGACAACGCCAGTGGGCAAACAGACCACAACTCCGAGGATACCGGAAGCGAGTGGACGAGTTCGATCCTTCGTGCCGCGCAGCTGATCGTCGAGTCTCCCGATCGGTGGTCCCAGATCCAGGATCTCGCCAGCATCTACAATTTACCGGCGACAAGCGTACTGTTGGATGCCGCCGGGCGGGGCGCTTTGGGAGATCACTCGTCGCTTGACCTGACGCAGAACCTCGATCTATCGAACCGCGTCGGTCACACGACACCTCAGCGCTATCGATCTTGGTTCATCTTTCCCGAGCCGATCCTTCCGTTTAGAGATAACGGTTGAACGTTATATGGCGTCTTGGGTGAGGGCTGTGCAGAGATCGTCAAGGAGGCAACCTATTAATGACTCCCCAAAGCGGCTAAGACACCGGGGCTAGCCCTTGGCTTGAATCGGTAGCGAGCACCCCGAGGCTCCCTTGCCTCGGGGTGCTCAATTTTTACCCTTCTCCGTCGGAAGTGGAGCAGTTTACCCTCAGCACAAGGGCTTGAGCGAGTCCTTGTAGATCGCTTCTATAACTCCTTCCGTTGCTTTGATCGGCGCCAGACTCAATAGGAGATCCAAAGACGGTGTTGTCATCGCCAATTTGACGAGTCGTGGAACGTCGTCCTCTTTGAATCCAACATCGAGCAGCTTTCCCGCGACGCCCATGTTGTAAAGCCATCTTTCTATGCCCGCGGCGGCCTTTTCCGCTTCACCTGGAACTCCCTTCAAATCTGGGACTATGGGTTCGTATATGTCAGCTAGTACTTCCGGAACAGTTGGATAGATGTGCTTCACAACCGCTGGAAGGAGCATGGCAAGCCCGAGACCATGGGGCAAATCTGGTTTCAATGCACTGAGAGGGTGCTCGAGAGCATGCGTGAAGTGAAGCAACCCGTTATCGAAACATATGCCGGCTATAGCGGATGCGTAAAGGAGGAAGTACCTCGCTTCCAAATCCTCGGGATGAGCGAGTGCCTGCGGCAAATATCTCGAAACCAGCCTTACGGTTTCTTTAGCAAGGAGGACGGTATACGGACTTGCAGCTAATGTCGTGGCGGCTTCGGTGACATGGTTCACGGCATCTATCGAGGTAAACCTCGTCTGGTTCGGTGGAAGCGTCTTCATCAAAGCGGGATCGTCAATCGCGTATGCGGGATAGATGCAATCATATGCGATTGCGGGTTTGTATCCTTTCTCAAGGATGGATGCTACTGCAAACCTATCAACTTCGGTTCCTGTTCCGTGAGTTGTATTGATAGCGATTACCGGTTTTGCCTTTTCCGGCGTGAACTTCAACTCATAAAGTTCCGCGGCAGTTTTATCGGTGTATTCGAGAAGAATTGCGACACTTTTTGCTGTGTCGATTGGACTGCCTCCACCGATTCCTAGCACTGCCGCAGCGCCGGATTGTTTCCCAAGCTTTGCCGCCTCATCTACTTGCTCAACTGTGGGATTAGGGATGACCTTGTCATAGAGCACCCACTCTATTCCCTTCTCTTTGAGAGCTGGTTCTATCACATCCCAAGCTCCTGTTATCTTGTAAGCCTTTTCGTCTGTAACGACTATCAACTTGGTGATACCTTTCTTCCGAAGATCCTCGAGGATTTTCTCGATTTTGTTTATGGCCCCTACTCCGAAAAAGCAGGTCGGTTTACACCTTAACTCAAAGACATTGTAGATATCAATCTTGCTTTCCCACATAATTTCGCCCCCAAGACTGCTTTGCGGAACTGCCAGTACAAAGGGCTACAGATAAGCTTCATGNAAGCATCTTTGTACCTAATCCATTCAGAGCATCACTACTCTGAAGACAATACCAAGAAAGATCGCCGCCCTGGCTTTCTTTTCACCTCCTTTTACTTTTTTGGTCCTGCAGGTAACGCGTTCTGGGTTGCCAAAGGCACCTTGAGCGAAGTGAAGCGGAACCGCGAACCCCATTTTGGGCGATTTGACGCGCCCCTTTGCTTTCCACTGGTGGAGTTTGCGTTCCTACATCACCAGGATAGCACCCCTTACTAAAGGGTTGACTTGAGAGACTCAAGAAGCTTACGAGCCTGCGCAGCCCGCCCCTCGAGCTTTGTAGCGGGATCACATCCACTATACAACTTTTTATAGATGGCCAGCCGCTCGGGGTGAGCTTCCTCAACAAAGCTCAGCCTTGGTGATCTTGAGCCTTTTACGCTAAGGTGACGCCGAGGAAGTGGAACCATGGCAAACTTACCCTACGTGTTCGGACCCGTTCCATCGCGCAGGCTGGGGCGAAGCTTGGGAATCAACAACATCCCTCCCAAGACCTGTACCTATTCCTGCGTCTACTGCCAGTTGGGGCGAACGCCGCAGCTTGAGGTGGAGCGCCGGGCGTTTTACGACCCGGAAGCGGTCATCCGCGCAGTACGAGCATGGGTCTCACAGCTCCGGGAGCAGGGGGAAGGAATCGACTACCTCACGTTCGTCCCCGACGGCGAACCGACCCTGGACCTCTCCCTGGGCCAAATGATCCAGGACCTTAAAGGCTTGGGGATCCCCATCGCGGTCATCACCAATGCGTCCCTGCTTGCCCGCGAGGACGTGAGGGAAGAGCTAGCCCAAGCGGACTGGGTGTCCCTGAAGCTGGACGCGGTAAGCGAGCACACCTGGCGCTGGATCAACCGCCCCCACAAAGACCTTCGCCTGGAACAGATCAAAGAAGGCATGCTCAAGTTCGCCTTCACCTTCCCAGGAAGGCTTGCTACCGAGACCATGCTCGTTGCGGGGGCAAACGACGGAGCAGAGGAGCTCAAGGCGATCGCCGAGTTCCTGGAGAGGCTTCCCCCGGACGTGGCATATCTCGCCGTCCCCACCCGGCCACCGGCCGAGCCCTGGGTCAAGCCCCCACACGAGGAGGCGGTGGCGCAGGCGTATGCCGTCTTCAGCGAGAGGCTACCGAGGGTGGAACTGTTGATCGGTTATGAAGGTGATGCGTTCTCTTCAACCGGAGATGTAGCAGTGGATCTCCTTTCTATCACCGCTGTGCACCCGCTACGCCGGGAGGCGGTGGAGGAGCTCCTCGCCAAGAACAACGCTAGCTGGAGCGTGGTACAGCGGCTTTTAGATGCGGGAGAGCTCGTGGAGCTCGACTACCAAGGGAACAAGTTTTATATGCGGTCGCTTCCCTCAAGAAAACGACTTCGATAAACGCTTTTTAGAGACTGGACTGGCGAAGGAGGCGGGGCTTGCTAAAATAGTGTGCATACGCACGTTACAGAGGAGGTAACCGATGCCTTGGGGTGACGGAACCGGCCCCTGGTGGGGTCGTGGCAAGGGTCAAGGTCGTGGCCGCGGCATGGGCCGCGGGCGCGGGATGGGCCGGGGCATGGGTATGGGGCGCGGCACTGGCTTCGCCACAGGCCCAACTGGAGCAGTCCCCACCGCTGCCCTCCCCCAGGTGAACGCCGAGAAATGCGTGGGCTGCGGCGAGTGCGCCAAGGCCTGCCCGTTCGGCGCCATCGAGATCCGGGACGGGAAGGCAACGGTGAACCCCGTGCTGTGTCGCGGCTGCCGCGTCTGTGCCTCAACCTGTCCCACCGGGGCGATCTCCTGAAAAATGCGGCTCCTCGTCCTCTACGACAACCGCGCCCAGGCCCTCCTACGAGGTGGNTGGGGGTTCTCGTGCCTGGTGGAGACGGGGGACCGGCGGATCCTATTCGACGCNGGGGCGGACCGGCTGGTCCTTGAACACAACGTGCGCACCCTAGGGGTGGACCTCTCCGGGCTCACCGACGTCTTCCTNTCCCATCNCCACTGCGACCACATCGGGGGCTTGTCCTACGTCCTGGAGCGGGCCAAGGGGGTGCGGCTGTGGGTCCCGGCCCCCATGGAGCCAGCGATGAAGAAGCGAGCTCGGGCCGCCCGGGCGGAGCTCGTCGGGGTACGGGGCCCCAGACGCTTAGGGGAGGGACTTTGGTCCACTGGGACCATGGGCCGAGCAGTGAAGGAGCACGGGCTCGTAGTCGCCGGTGCGGCCGGGCCGGTCCTCGTCACCGGCTGTGCCCACCCCGGGATTGTCCGCATGGCCCGCCGGGCGGCCAGGATAGCGGGAACCTCCCTGCACCTCGCCCTCGGAGGCTTCCACCTGGAAGGCGCTTCGGAGGAGCAGCTTGCCCGGGTAATCCGAGGGCTGAAGGAGACCGCCCAGTCTGTGGCCCCGGGCCACTGCACCGGGAAGGCGGCCACGGCCGCCCTGACGGCGGAGTTCCCAGGCACAAGTCCCCTCTCGGTAGGCACAGAGATCGCCCTCTAACCCCGGAGCCATCTTGGTTGTCCCGGTACAATAGGGCATGCCCTACGAGTACAGGTCCATAAAGGACGTGGAGCCCTTCCTCGACGTCGCCCAGTTCGCGTTCGCCCTCCCCTATCGTGATCGGGCCCGCCTGGAGGAGTTCGTCCAGGCGAGGCTCGCCGACGGTGCCGAGCTGTTCGGCGTCCACCAAGAAGACAAGCTCCTCTCCGCCTTCATGCTGCTTGAGTTCAGAATGCGCCTGCGGGGCTCCATCGTCCCCATGGGCGGGATCGCCTTCGTCTGTTCTCGCCCCGAGGTCAGGGGCAAGGGCTGCGTGCGCTTTATGCTCGAGCAGGCCTTGCTCACGATGCGGGACCGCGGCCACGTCGTCTCCGTCCTGTATCCCTTCAGCCTCGCGTTCTACCGCAAGTACGGCTGGGAGCTCTTCACCCAGGAGCTCAGGGTGAGGTTCCCCCCGGGTCTCCTCCAGGTGGAAGAGGAGCCAGGGATAGAAGCCCACGCCCTCCCGTTCCCAGACCCTGATTCCCAAGCCTTCTACAACGAGTACGCACGCTCCCACTACAACCTCGCTCAAAGGGGGGAGGCACAGTGGAGAAAGGAGCTCTGGCCACGTGCGGAGGAGGCGGCCCGCGGGGTGGTCAAGTTCACGCGGGATGGAAGGGTGGTAGGGCTTCTCTTCTACATCCTCGTGCGGGAGGAGAAGGACCAAGTGCGTCTCCTTGTGCCCCTGTTCGCCCCCGGGGACGAGGCCGCAAAGCGCGCCATGCTCCGCTTCCTAAAAGGGCTCTCCCACCAGGTGGGCACCGTAGAGCTTCAGGTCCCGGCTGACTTTTCGCTCTGGCCTTACCTCGCGGACAGCCCCTCCACGAGGGCGTTGCACGACGCAGCCATGATCCGGGTCGTGTCCTTGGAAGCTTTGGACGGCCTCGAGCTTTCGGCACCTGAGATGTCGCTGGGGGTCCTGGTGGAGGACCGACAGGCTCCCTGGAACGACGGCACCTTCGACTTCTCCGTCGAGGGTGGCAAGCTGCGGGTCGACAAGGGCAAAAGGGCTCAGCTCCGCCTGGGGATCGGGGCGCTATCCTCCGCCATCTCGGGCTTCACGAACTTCCGAGAGCTGATCGCCGCCGGGCGCGTCGAGCCCCTGGAAGGGTACCGGGGACAAGATCTCCCCAAGACGACCACGTTCCTCGCCGACCACTTCTAACGCTCGGCAGGTGCTTTTTCCGGTGGGGCTTTTCGAATCCAGTTTGTCTGCTGTATAGTTGGTCCATGCGGATTTTGGGGCTCCTAGCACTGGGCCTGGCTTTCCTTTTCGTCGCCCCCGTCGCTGCTCAAGAGATTTACCTGCGGCTTCCGTTGTGGGACCTCGCGGCCGACAGGCCCTTGGTGGGGCTGCCGGTCCAGGTGATCGCCGCCGGCCCGGGGGGCGGTGAGCTCATCCAGGCGGTCCCAGGACCAGACGGCATCCTGGAGAGCGCCCTTCACATCTCGCAGGTGGTCTCGCTGACCGTATCCGCCCCCGGGTACCTACCCACCCAGGTCACCGATCTCCAGACCTGCGAGGCCCACGACGGGGATCAACCTCGGGTGCTGCTCATCCCAGCCGAGCCCGTGCGCCTGGCCCCGATCGGGGGCCCACTTATCCCCTGGTCACCCGGTCACCCCCTCTCCTGGGCCGACTTTCAAGGGGAGGTGCCCTCCGATCCGGGTCCGGACGCGGCCCGCATCCACATCGTAGTCTCCTACCGGCTCACGATCGTGGTCCACGAGGAGGGCCCAGGACGGTGGCGCGCCTATATCCCCAGGCAGTCCTTGGTAACCCAGTGCGCCATGGATCCCGCAAGGTCCTGGGTGCGCCCTGACGCTGAAGTTCCCGAGGTACTCGCCCACGAGCAGGGGCACTTCGATCTGGGGGAGGTGTACCGGAGGCTACTCGTTCAGAAACTAACCGAGCTCTCCGTCGAAGCGGAGACCTCCGCGGCCGCCCGGTCGGGGCTTGAGAGGCTCGCGGCCGAGCAGGCCGGCAGCATCCTGGCCCGCCTGGAGGCAGCCCAGATCCGCTACGACGAGGAAACCGCCCATGGCACCGACCCCGCCGCCCAGGCAGCCTGGCTCTCCCGGATCCGTACCTGGCTGATTCACCCCGAACTCGCCCCTTGACCACGGAGGGGCACCTGCCGCTGGCACGCTCAGCGGTCGCGCCAGGTGCGAAAGCGGGCCAGGACCTGCTCCGGTGTGGCGGTGCCGGTGGTGCCGATCTGCTGGACTGTGATGGAAGCGATGAGGTTCGCCACCACCGCTGCCTCACCCGGGCTGGCCCCAAGGCACAGGGAGGCCAACAGCCCCGCCATCACCGAGTCCCCCGCCCCCACGGGATCGATGGGCCCCTCCACGGGCACTGCGGGNACATGCTGGANGCCCTCGGCAGTGAAAAGGTAGATCCCCTCCTCAGCGGCAGTGATGAACACGGGCCGGCCGCTTCTTCTTTGAAGCTCCTCCCCCCAGTGGCGAACCTCGTCCCGGTCGGCTTTCCTCTCGGGGTCGCCCCCCACAGCCAGGGCCGCCTCGCGACGGTTGGGCTTCAGGATCACGTCGCGGAAAAGTCCTATCCTCTCCCGCGAGTCGGCGATGAAGATCTTCCCCGGATATTCTCGGGCAAGGCGCGCGAGCTCCTCCCGCACCCGGTCGGTGACCACCCCGCAGTTTCGCTCCTGCACCTGGTCCACGATGGCGAGCCCGTCCACGTGGGGGACGAGATCGCGCAAGCGGGTGATGATCTCGTCCTCCAGCTCCCTTGACAGGGGCGTGCGGTTCTTGATGTCCAGGCGGTTGAGCTCGTGCTCGCGGCCGTCTGGCTCGCGCATGATGGGCTTGGTGTAGGTGGGGGTATAGCGGTCCGGCCGCACGATGAGGGGGTCGATCCCGACCCCGAGGCGGTGAAGCGCTCGCTTGAGCTCATAGCCCTCTCCGTCGTCTCCGATCACCGACAGAGCCGTCACCCGCACGCCCAGGGCGCGCAGGTTGGCCGTCACCGTCCCGGCGGCTCCCGGGCTGGGCCGGACCTCTACCACCTGATAGGCCTCCAAACCCGTCTCCAGGGAGACCTCGGAGAGCCTCCGGTCCAGGATGAGGTACTTGTCCAGGAAGAAGTCCCCCACCACCAGCACACGAACCTGAGGGAAACCGGAGAGGAGCTGCGAAAGGCGCCGCTCGTCCATGGCTAGATCCGCTCTGTCACCAGGCGGTACAGGTTGGGGAGCGTCACCCGGTGGTCCCCCCGAATGTAGTAGCTCTCTCCTCCCCCCTGCACAGTGCGCACCAGGATCGTCTTGTAGGGGCGGAAATAGTACCGGGGGTCGGTCTTCGGGGGCTCGCTGTGCCAGTCGGAGCCGAGGTCGATGAGATCGAAGACTGCGGTGGTGAAGCGCTCGATGCGCTGGCCCTCCTGGTGGGCCACGTTCCGGGCCATGGAAAGTGCCTTCTGGAANACCTCCGGGCCCATCACCGCTGTGCCGTAATTCAAAAACACCCCGCCCTCGAGCTGGGACACNGAACGGGCGAAGACGAGGAAGTCCCGGTAGGAGGCCTCTCCCAAGGCTGCCCCGTCGCAGTTCGGGTGCTCGTGGATGATGTCCTGGCCGATGCCGATGTGAATCGTGACCGGGACCCGCAGTCGGTACCCAGCCGCGAGGATGCTCACCTCCCGGTGGGGGAAGCGCTCTTCCTCGATCACCCGCCCCACCGCCTCGCCGAAGCCCAAGCCCCGGCGTACCCCCTCCCGGACGGCGTCGTTGATCCGGCCGGTCTCCTGCCACAGGCCGAACTGGCCCTCCCGGATGTAGCGGGCCACGGACTCGGTAGTGGCCCCGATCAAGGCCAGTTCGAAATCGTGGATTGCACAGGCCCCGTTCCCCCCTACGTGCGTCAGGATCCCCCGCTCCATGAGGTCGATGACGAACCGGGAAAGGCCCTGCTTGATCACGTGTGCGCCCATTAGGAGGATCACCGGCCGCCCCGTCCGGCGGGCCGCGGCAATCCGCTCGGCCACCCTTTCCAAGTTGGGGTCAGGGAAAGGCGAGACCTCCGCATCCAGTGGGAGCACGTCCTCAAGGCTCATGTCGTGAACCCGCTCGGCCAGGGGCCGCAGGCGAAGCCGGCTGCGGTCGAACTTAGGATAGGACATGGCTTCTCCTTAACTCCGCCCCGGTCGAAGAACTCTGTACCGCTCTGGTCACGGTTCCTCCTCGCCAAACAGGTAGCCCACCAGCCGCTCGTGTTCGCGGAAGTCGGGGACGATGATGTCCGCCCCGGCCTCGATCAGACGCTTGCGCTTCCACTCGTTTATCCCCTCCCGGGTCGCCTCGTTCGAGGCCACGCCCACCGCAATCCCCCCCACGGCCTTGGTCTCCTCTATCTCCACAAACCCGTCGCCGAAGGAGACGAACTCCTCCCCGGAAAGCCCGTTCTCTTCGATGATGCGCTCGATCACCTTGCGCTTGGAATAGCTCCTCCAGTCGTCCAGAGCGCCGTAGATCCCAGCGAAATAATGGGCGATCCGCAGGACACGGGCCTCGTCCCAAACGTAAGGCTCGTCCGTGCCGGAGGCAAGGTAACACGTCACCCCCCGGGCCCGCAGGGCTTCCAGCATCGCGCGCGCACCGGGGACCATCATCTCGTCGGGCTCCACCCGGCCAGCCCGCAGGGCCTCGACGCGGCCTTTGATCCTCTCCCACAGGCGCTCGTGGTAGAGTCGCTTGTACTCCAGGGGATCCAGGGGCTGGCCGCCCCGCTTGCGCACTTCCTCACACAATCGGAGCATCTGGTAAATCGTCTGCTTTCCNGTGAGGCGGGTGACGAAATCCGTGACCAGACGCTCGAGCTCCTCCTCTGGTTCCATCCTCCCTTTCGGCGTCTGGCGCAGGATCTCCACCATCATGGGAATCATGACCCCTTGCCACCCCTCGCGGATCAAGGAGATGGTGCCGTCGAAGTCGAACAGGGCGTGGCGGATATGGCCGCGGGGGACGTCGGGGTGGAGGATCTCGATCTGGGTGCCGGCTAGATACATGGACCCTCAAGGATCCTTTCGGCCAGGACGATCGCCCCCCAAAGCGGCGCCTCGTCCCCCAGGGCGGCTTGGACGATCT
>MTNI01000099.1 GCA_002011415.1 Candidatus Acetothermia bacterium JdFR-47 | reverse complement strand
CGGGACTTCTCCTCCCGAGGGATCGAGTCGGGAAGCCGCGCTGCCCGGGTGTAAGGCCGGGGGGAGTAAGCGGCCACGTACACCGTGCCGAACTTAACCTCTTCGATGAGGGACAACGTGGCCGCAAAATCCTCCTCCGTCTCCCCGGGGAAGCCCACGATGATGTCAGTGGTGATGTTGACCCCGGGAACCGCCTCCCGCAGCCGCTCCACGATCTTTAGGAACCGCTCGCGCGTGTAGCCCCGCCCCATGGCCCGGAGGATCCGGTCGCTCCCGGACTGAACCGCCAGGTGTACATGAGGGCAGATGTTCCCGCCCTCAGCGATGGCGGCGATCGTCTCGTCCGTCATGTAGGCGGGATGCGAGGAGGTGAACCGCACCCGGGGGATGGGGACCTTGGCCACCTCCCGAAGGAGCCGGGCGAAGTCCGTCCCGTCCCGGAGGTCCCGCCCGTAAGCGTCCACGTTCTGTCCGAGCAGGGTGACCTCTTTATAGCCCGCCTCCGCAAGCCCCCACAGCTCCTCGAGCACCTCGGGGAGGGGACGAGACCTCAAGGGGCCCCGCACGAAGGGGACGACGCAGTAGGCACAGGCGTTGGAACACCCCTCGGCCACGGTGACGTAAGCCTGGAAGGAACTGTGGCGCCGCACCGGGAGCTTTTCCAAAGACGTCGGGGCCGGGAAATGGGCGGGCCGCTCCCCCTTCCGGGCCCGCTCGATGAGCTCTGGCAGGCGCGAGATCTCACTCGTGCCGAAGGCGAAGTCGATCCCGGGGCACAGGCGGAACAGCTCGTCCTTGCGTCCCTGGGCCATGCAGCCCCCTACCCCTATGAGCACACCCCGTCGGCGCAGCCGTGACAGCTCCCCCACCCGGCCCACCACCTTGTCCTCAGCCCGCTGGCGGACCATACACGTGTTGAGGACCACGACGTCGGCGTCCTCCGGCCGCGAGACAATACGGTACCCAGCCCGCTCTAGGACCCCCTCGATCTCTTCGGAGCGGTGCGCGTTGAGCTGGCAACCCCAGGTGAGCACGCACGCCTTCATGGCTTTGAGAAAGATACCCCGGGGGCGCCCCTGGGTTCAACCGCACGTGCGCACGTAGCCCCCCACCCGGTCTGCCGGCTATGATCGCACGTGGCAAGAAGGGTCGATCGCTACTTGTGGCGTGAGCTTACGCCCCCGTTCGGGGTGGCGCTCTTGGCGTTCCTCGTGTTCATCGGGCTTGAGCTCGTGTTGTCGCTCTCGGACGCGCTCTTCTCCCGAGGGGCAGGGGCGGGGGAGATGCTGCGCCTCCTTCTCTACAAGCTCCCCAGCCTCCTTACCTTCGCCATCCCCGCCGGGGTACTGTTGGCCACGTTCCTGGCCCTGGGACGGCTGGCGGCCGACCGAGAGCTCCTCGCCTTCCAGGCCCTCGGCTATCCCCTCAAGCGCCTGCTTCTCCCGTTCGTCGTCTTCGGGCTCCTGGCCAGCCTGGGCTCGTTTCTCCTGTCGGAGTTCGCCGTGCCCGTGGCCGAGGCAGCCTACCGCCGGGAGCTTCTCACCATCCTCTACCGGGGCCAGGTCACGAGCCCCCGGGAACACGTGTTCTTCCGCGGGGGCGAAGGCGAGCTCTATTACGTGTCCCGCTACGACGGCGAGCGCGCCCGCGGGATAGTGGTCTACGATCTCGAGGGCCGTCTGTTCCCGGAGCAGGGCCCGTTTCCCACCCTGGTTACGGCTGAGGAGGGCCTGTTCTCGGGGGGCGAGTTGGTGCTCCTCCACGGGAGGCTGCTCAGGTTTACCCAGGACGGGGGCCTGGAGGAGGTGGTGCGGTTCGAGCGCCTTTCCCTCTCGGTGGGGGAGGAGGTGCAGCAAGGGCTCCTGGGAGGCAAGACCCCAAGCGAGATGTCCCTCCGGGAGCTCGCCGCCCGCATCGCACTTTTCGAGCGCACCGGGCTTGACCCCAGGAACCTGGTGGTGGAGTTCCACTCCAAGCTGGCGATAGCGGCGGCGGCGCTCGTGTTCGCTCTGTTCGGGGCTCCGCTGGGGGCGCTCCTCGGCCGCCGGGGCCGGGCCGCCGGAGCAGTCGCCGGGTTCGTCCTGGCGGCAGCCGCCCAAGGTCTGTTCATCTGGACGCGGACCCTGGCCCGCCGGGGCCTCCTCCCCGCCCCACTAGGGGCGTGGCTCCCGCACCTTTTGCTCGGCGCCCTAGGGCTCATGTTGCTCCTCTCCGTGGACAGGCTCAGGCTGCGGGGGCTGCTCGCTGCCCTCCTCATCGCGGCCGTGATCCCCGTCCCAGCCCAGACCGCCCCGCCCCCGTTCGAGGAGCTGTGGGCCGAGGAGCTCATCATCCAGTCAGGGGCCCAGGTAATCCAGGCCACCGCCGTGCGGGCGCGCGTCCAGGGTTACACCCTCGAGGCCCAGGAACTCGAGGCGACCTGGGATGGGACGTGGTGGATGACCACTGTCCAGGGGGCCCAGCTCGTCGGGGCAAGTTTTTCCCTCAAAGCAACCCGCCTGTGGGCGGACCTCGGGGCCGATGGGGAGCTCGGGGCCCTTGTCGCGGAGGACTTCGCGGGGAGCTCCACGTTCCGCGGTCCGGAGAAGGAGGAAACCCTGCTCTTCTCCGGGGCCTGGGGGAAGGCCAGCTTCCGCGCCGGGGAGCTCGTGCGACTAGAGGCAAAGGGCGTGAGGTTCACCACCTGTCCCTGCATGGAGGGGGCCCCCTACAGCGTGCACGCCGACCGGTTCGTGCTCCTCCCAAAGCGGTGGCTTTACGCGGAAGGAGTGCGAGTGGAGACGTTCGGCCACCCGACGGGGTGGCTGCCGGTGTACGTGGCCCGTTTGGGGGAGGAGTCCTCTCCTTTGTTCCCCGAGATCGGCCGGACCGGCGGAGAGTGGTTCCTGCGCTGGCACATTCCCTTTGCCCTGGAGGAGGAGGCCTGGGGGGCCCTAGGGCTCACCCTGTTGCCCGGAAGCGGCCGGGTGACGCCATCCCTGAACCTGGTTTGGGATACCGGAGAGCTAGAGCTCGCCGAAGACGGGCTCAAGCTGCGGGCGAGTGGTAAGGCCCCCGGCGGCCCCTGGCAGACCCGGCTCACCTGGAGCGAGTCCCGTCTCGANGCAAGCGCCACCGGGAAGCTGAGGGACGTGAGCTGGTCCCTCGCCTGGGGGCAGGCGAAGGAGGACGACACAGCNTACGAGCGGCTTCCTGAGTTTTCCCTCTCCCGGTCGGACGTGCCTTGGCTGGGGGGAAACCTGACCCTCGAGCTCAGCGGGGGGCGGTTCAGGGAGGAGGGCGTCCTGGGGCCGCGCGCCGGGGTTGCCGTGTCCTGGTCCCGCACCTGGGAACTGACCCCGCTTTCGTTCTCGCTCCCCATCCAGGTGTCCCTCAATCAGTACCGGGGCGCAGAACGCGTGCTCCTTGCCGCCTCACCGGCCTTGCGGCTGGGCTCCCTCTCCCTGACCTACCAGGGCCGGCTGCGGTTCGGTCGCTCCCCGTTCGGGTTCGACCAGGCGCCGCCGCAAAGCCGGCTCCTCGTTGCGATCTCCTCCGGGGANGACGGCGCCCGCCAGAGCATCCACCTGGGATGGGACCTTGCCACCGGGGACCCCCTCCCCGGAAGATGGAGTCTAAAGGCGGACGGGATCTCCCTGGACGGGGCATTCCGGATCGCCCCACCCCAGCTCGGCAAGCTCTCCTGGTCGGGGAGCTGGCGGGGAGATAATTGGGCCCTGTCACTCCGCGGGGGGGCGGATCTCTCCTCCCCCAGGCTCGACGACCTCCTCATGAGGGGGAACCTGCGAGGCGAGACCTGGGAGCTGTCCGGGGGGATACGGCTCTCCCCTTGGCCCCTCCGCCTGAGGCGGGTTGCAGCGGCCGGGGGGCTCGAGCTGGGCGAGGACTGGCTGCTGCGCGCGGCCTGCGAGTACGACGTTTCCTCCGGCAAGTTCGTCCAGCTCCAGGCCGGGCTGCTGCGCACGTTCTCCGGCTGCCTGCGCCTCGGGCTGGAGTTCTACTTGGACGGCGTCCGCCTCACCCTGGAGGTGCCGGCCTTCCCCCAGGCCAAAGTACGATTTTCCCCACAGGATGAGGGACTTCGGTGGGGAAGCTAAACAGGTATAATGAACGTGAACATGCGGAAACGGAGGCTTCCGGATCTCCTCACAGCATCTCGGGCGTTGATCGCCCTGGCCATCCTGGGCCTGATCCCAGCCGGCCCCGGGGCCCTCAGGTCCGTGACCCTGCTTCTGCTACTGGGATGGACCACCGACATGCTGGACGGTCGGGTGGCCCGCAAACTGGAAAAGGAACCCACCTGGATCGGGGAGCACGAGTTCCAGTTCGACATGCTCATGGTGCTCGCGTCCTCCGTTTACCTCGTTGCCACCGGCCTCGTGCCCCAGGGAGTCGGGATCGCCTACCTCACCACCGCGGTGCTCCTATCGCTCCTGCTCGCAAGGGGCGAAAACTTCCTGCGGTTTAAGGCCTTCACCATGCTGGTCGCCTTNCCATGGGTCTTCGCCCCGTTCATCGTGGCCTACTTCCACGAGCGCCAGGCCGCCTATCTGGGCCTGCTGTGGATGGCGGCGGCCCTGGTCCTGGATTGGCGACGGTTCACCGGGGTGGTGGGGGACTTCCTCGCCGGGGCACGGGCCTTTCTACGGCGGCCTTAAAGCAGGCGAGTGGGGGTACGGCCCAGGTGTCGGTAGGCCCTCTCCGTGGCTTGGCGCCCTTGGGGGGTGCGGCGGATGAAGCCGCGGGCGATGAGGTAGGGCTCNTAGACATCGGAGATCGTATCCCGGTCCTCGCCCAGGGCAGCGGCCAAGGTCTCCAGGCCCACCGGCCCCCCATCNAACCGGTCGATGATCACCTCCAGGATCTTGCGGTCGAGGCCGTCTAGGCCCTCCTCGTCGATCCCCAGCATCTCCAGGGTACGCCGGGCGAGCTCCCTGTCGATGGCCGGGGCCTCGGCCACCTGGGCCACGTCCCGGGCCCGCCGGAGGAGCTTGAGGGCGATGCGGGGCGTGCCCCGGGCCCGGGTGGCGAGCTCCCACGCCCCCTCGTCCGTGACCTCCACCCCCAACCGTGTCCCAGCCCGGCGCACGATCTCCGCCAGCTCCTCGGGGTGGTAGAACTCCAGGCGGAACGTGACCTCGAACCTGTCCCTGAGGGGGGAGGTGAGGAGGCCCTCCCTGGTGGTCGCCCCCACCAACGTGAATGGAGCCAGGTCCAGCCGGATGGAGCGCGCATGGGGGCCCTCGCCGAGCACGATGTCCAGCTTGTACTCCTCCATGGCCGGATACAGGACCTCTTCCACCTGCCGTCTGAGCCGGTGGATCTCGTCGATGAAGAACACGTCCCCCGGGGAAAGCCGGGTCAAGATGGCGGCCAAGTCCCCGGGCCGCTCTATCGCAGGCCCACTGGAGACCTTGATGTCCACACCCATCTCGTGGGCGATGATGTGGGCCAAGGTGGTCTTCCCCAACCCGGGCGGGGAGAGGAGGAGCACGTGATCCAGGGGCTCCCCGCGGCCCTTGGCGGCCTGGATGTAAATGCGCAGCCGCTCTTTTATCCCCTCTTGCCCTACGAACTCGTCCAAGAGCGTCGGCCTGAGGGCCCGCAGCGTGGAATCAGGGTGTCCTGCTTCCGGCCCCAGGATTCGCTGGCTTCCCATACCAGCGTCATTGTAGCACAAGGGCAGGGACACCTCGGTTTGTCCCAACCCCAAGGGCGCCCTACAATGCCCAAGAGATGCTGTGGAAAGGGGCACTCACGGCGGTAGCGTTGTTCGCGTGTGCGGCGAGCGCGGGGTTCGTCAACATCACCTGCCTTGACTGGTCCCCGGACGGCAAAAGCCTTTTGTTCGCACAAGAGGGTGTCCTCTACCTGGGCCAGGCCCCCAACGGAGGACACCCGGTACAGCTGACCCCGGACACTACCTGGATAAGCTGGGCCAGGTTCTCCCCGGACGGCGAATGGATCGTCTACGTCACCCCGGTGGAAGGAGGCTACGCCTTGTGGCGCGACTGGATCGCGGACAAAGAGCCGGAGCAGCTTCTGTTCTCCGAGTCGCCCATGTATCAACCCACTGTGGCCCCAAGCGGCACCGAGATCGCCTTCGTCTCGGAGACAGACTCCCAACGGGATCTTTTCCTCTACGATCTTGAGAGCGGGGAAACGGTCCAGCTCACCCACACCCCGTTCCAAGAAGCGTGCCCGGATTTCTCCCCCGACGGTACGGCACTCCTGTTCGTGGGCCTGTGGTCCACCGGAAAGGGCGGGGAGAGCTGGGACATCTTCGTATTGGACATCGAATCCGGGGACGTGGAGCAGTTGACGGACGACGCTTTCTTCGACTGGTGCCCCCGCTTCTCCCCAGACGGGGAGTGGATCGCGTTTGAATCCAACCGCAGTGGGCATTCCGACATCTACGTGATGCGCCGGGACGGGACGGACCTCACCCCCTTCACCTACGACGAGTGGCGGGACGCGTTCCCGGTTTGGGCCCCGAAGACGGGCGAAATGATCGCCTTCGCCTCCAAACGCGTGGACGGCTGGGTCATCCTCGCCGAGGGCACCTTCTAGCCGTGCGGCTGGTCGCGGTCGGTCGGTTCGACGGGGTCCACCTCGGACATCAGTATCTCCTCTCGGAAGCACGTCNGCTGGCTCAAGAACGAAACCTCAGGCTCACCGCGTACACGTTTCCCCCCCGGGGTCCGGCCCTGCTCCCTCTCCCGGCCAAACGACGGCTCCTTGCGGACCTCTGTGACGAGGTGATCGTACGCCCCTGGGAGGAGATCCAGGGGCTCTCGGCCGAGGAGTTCGTGCGGGAGGAACTCGTGGGGCGTCTCGGGGCCCGTGGAGTGGTGCTGGGGCCCGACCACAGGTTCGGAAGGGACGCAGCTGGGAACGTCGAACTCCTCAAATCCCTGGGGCAAAGATTGGGGTTCACCGTCCATGTGGTGGAGCCCCTCTTGGCTTTGGGGGACGTGATAAGCAGCCGCCGCATCCGCAGGCTGGTGGAAGAGGGAGAGGTCGAGCAGGCCGCCAGACTTTTGGGCAGGCCTCACGCCCTCTTTGGAGATCGAGAGCGCGGGGCGGGCCTCGCCAAGGAGCTGGGGTTTCCCACCGTCAACCTACACCCCTGGCCGGGACTCGTCAGGCCCCGGGCTGGGGTGTACGTGGCCTGGGCCCACTGGCGCGGGGGAGGGGGAGGGGGGCTCTTCTACATCGGGGAGCGACCCACGTTCCCGGAGCTCCCCCCTTCCGCTGAGCTGCATCTTCTTTCCCCGCCAACCCCCGAACCGGAGGGGGCCCTGGAGGTAGCGCTGCTCAAGTACGTGCGCGGGGACATGCGCTTCGCTTGCCGCAAGGACCTGATGGCCCAAATCGAACGGGACCGCACCACGGCGAAGACCGTTCTCCAGAACTCATCGCCCCCCAACCCGATCCTTGTGGCAAGCCCGCGAGGACGCTAACATCTAGTTCCAGTGTACGTCCTAGGGATCGAAACCGCCGGGGAGCGGGGCGGGGTCGCACTCCTCGCTCCTGAAGGCGAGTACGAGGTCGTGTTCCACGCCGGCCGAAAGCACCTAGAGCTCCTGCCCCAGGCTGTCCAGGCAGTCCTGGCCTCGGCTGGGGTAAAGCAAGAGGAGATGGGGCTCATCGCGGTGGACGTAGGGCCAGGCTCCTTCACCGGGCTGCGCATCGGGATCGCATTCGCCAAGGCGATGGCGCAGACCCTCGCGCTACCCCTAGTGGGGGTACGCCAGACCGAGGTCCTGGGAGCCCAGGCCAAGGCATGGTGGCCTGGCCGGGTGGCGGTGTGGATCCACGACCGGCGCGAGTTCCTGTACCACGCGTGGGTGAGCGGTGTCAAGGTAGGAAAGGAGTCGGTGCTCACGGTGGACAAGGCGATCAAAAAGCTACGCGGGCGCGAGGACGTCCTGGTGGTGGGAAGCGGGGCTTTAAGATTCCAAGAGCTGGTGCGCAAGGAAACCCCAACTGCGCTTGTGGCTGGGGAGTCCTTAGCGTATCCCGACCCCGTGACGCTAGCTAAGCAGGGGCTAGCGCGTTTCGAAGCCCAGGGACCAGATAAACTTCTGGCCCTGGAGCCGCTTTACATACAACCACCGCTTGCAAATGCAAAGGAGGCGTAATGGCGAGGGTATGCGAAATCTGCGGTCGTCGGCCTGAATACGGATCCGTCATTTCCCACTCCGGCCAGCACTCCAAGAGAGTGAGGCTTCCCAACCTCCAGCGGGTACGGGTGATCTACCAAGGTAAACGCCGCACGATGCGGGTCTGCACTCGCTGTCTCAAGGCCGGCAAGGTGCAAAAGGCTTGAACTCTAAAAGTGCACAATCGCCAGGCACGCGCCGAGGATGAGCCCTAAAGTCGGGGACCTGGTGATCGGCAGGGTGGTGGAGATCCGGCCCAACGGGGCCGTGGTGGCCCTGTCGGATGAAGAGGTGGGCTTCCTCCACATCTCCGAGATCGCCGAAGAAGGGGTCAACCGGATAGAGGACCACATCTCAGAGGGTCAGGAGCTCGTGCTCAAGGTGATAGGCTACGACCGCCTGGGGCGGCCGTCTCTGTCCCTCGCCCGGGTGACCCCCAGGGACCGGGAGGCGGTGGAGTTCCACCGCGAGGTGGTCCGGATGCGTTCGGCGCTGGCAGGGCGCTCCGTCAACCTCCCGGAGGAAGAGCCCCCCGAGGAGAGGATCGAGTGGAGACTGGCCCGCTGGCTCGAGGAGGCAGAGGCCTCCCTAGCTCGCCTCCGCCGTAACCGGGCCAAACGCCTCTCCGAACGCTTCTACACCGACTAATGCGCCAGTTGCGAGAAAGCGCACATCAGGGGGGTCCCCAAAAAGCCCGTGGGCTTTTTGGGGCGCTTCTTGAGGAGGGGATATGCCCAAAGGGCTTGTGGTGATCGACAAGGAGCGGTGCAAGGGCTGCGGCCTGTGCATCGAAGCCTGCCCGCTTGGCGTGCTGGGCTTCTCGGGCGAGTACAACAGCTCAGGCTACAACGTGGCCACCATGGTCCACCCTGAGAAATGCACCGGCTGTGCGATCTGCGCCCAGGTCTGCCCAGACGTCGCCATCGAGGTCTACCGCCTCGAGGCGGAAAAGAAGGAGGTGGCATGAGCCGGGTCCTCATGCGGGGCAACGAGGCCATTGCCGAGGCAGCCATCCGGGCCGGCTTGAAGTGCTACTTCTGCTACCCCATCACCCCCCAGGGCGAGCTCGTGGAGTACATGGCCAAACACCTGCCAAAGCGGGGCGGGGTGTTCCTGCAAGCCGAGTCCGAGATCGCTGCCATCAACATGGTGTACGGGGCGGCCGCGGCCGGGGTCAGGACCATGACCTCATCCTCCTCGCCCGGCATCAGCTTAAAGCAAGAAGGGATCTCCTACCTCGCCGGCGCGCGCTTGCCCGCGGTGATCGTGAACATGATGCGGGGTGGGCCGGGCCTGGGGAACATCGCCCCGGCCCAAGGGGACTACTTCCAGGCGACCAAAGGGGGAGGCCACGGGGACTACCACCTCATCGTCCTCGCCCCCTCCACGGTGCCGGAAGCGGCCGAGCTGGTGATGCTCGCGTTCGAGCTCGCCGATCGGTACCGGGTCCCAGCAATGCTCCTCGCCGACGGGATGCTGGGCCAAATGATGGAGCCCGTGGAGCTCCCGCCCCCGGTGGACGCCTCATCGCTCCCAGAAAAGCCCTGGGCGCTCACCGGGGCCAAAGAACGAAAGCCCAACGTGATCTTGAGCTTTGACCTCGAGCCCCAAGGCCTCAAGGAAATGAACCTCGTGCTCCAGCACACCTACCGGGAGATCGAGAAAAACGAGGTGCGCTGGGAGGAAGTGGAGNCCGAGGACGCGGAGATCCTGCTTGTAGCTTACGGCACCATGGGACGGATCGCCAAGACCGTGGTGCGTGAGGCCCGGGAGNAGGGGATCAAGGCCGGACTCCTCAGGCCCATCACCCTGTGGCCGTTCCCTTATGACCCTATCCGCAGGCTCGCGGAGCGCATCCCGGTAGTGCTCACCGTGGAGCTCTCCGCCGGCCAGATGTGGGAGGACGTACGTCTGGCGGTGGAGGGCCGGGCGAAGACCCCATTTTACGGGGAGCTGGGGGGCGTGGTCCCCACCCCCAGGGAGATCCTGAGTGAGGTGAAAAAGCATGTCCACGGCTAGCGCCCGTGTTCCGGAGGGGTACGTGAAGGTGTTCGAGCGCCCCAGGTCCTTGTCCGACGACCGGTTCACCTACTGCCCAGGCTGCCACCACGGGATCGTAGGGCGCCTGATCGCTGAGGTCATCGACGAGCTGGGGATTCAGGACCGAACCGTAGGCATCGCACCGGTGGGCTGTGCCGTGTTCCTGTACCGGTTCTANCGGGTCGACTTCGTCCAGGCGGCCCACGGCCGGGCCTGCGCCGTGGCCACCGGGCTCAAGCGGGCCAACCCCGACCTCGTCGTGTTCTCCTACCAGGGGGATGGGGACCTGGCCGCCATCGGTACCGCGGAGACGGTGCACGCCGCCAATCGTGGGGAGAACATCACCGTGATCTTCGTCAACAATCAGATCTACGGGATGACCGGGGGGGAGATGGCCCCCACTACCCTGCCCGGCCAGCGCACCATTACCTGCCCCGAGGGCCGAGACGTCCGCCTCACCGGCTACCCCCTCAAGATCTCGGAGATGCTGGCCCAGCTCGACGGCCCCGCCTACATCACGCGCCAGTCCGTGCACGACGCCCGGCACATCCAGCTCACGCGCAAAGCCATCCTCAANGCGTTCCGAAACCAGCTCGAGGGAAAGGGGTTCTCGCTGGTGGAAGTTGTGGCCGCCTGTCCTACCAACCTCAAGCTGTCCCCGGTGGAGGGCAACCGGTGGGTAATGGAAAAGGCCCTGGAGTACTTCCCCTTGGGGGATCTCAAGGTCAAGGAGGGCTGAGGGATGGAAATCGGGGTCGTCTTCGCCGGCTTCGGCGGCCAGGGGATCCTGCTTGCGGGCAAGGTGCTGGCCCGGGCCGGGATGGACCACGGGCTCGAGGTGACNTGGCTCCCCTCCTACGGGCCAGAGATGCGGGGTGGAACCGCCAACTGCACCGTTGTGCTCTCCGACGTGCCCATCGGTTCGCCCATCGTGGACTCCCCCCAGGCGCTAGTGGCCATGAACCTCCCCTCCCTGGACAGGTTCGAGCCCCGCGTCGTCACTGACGGGGTGATCGTGTACAACTGCTCCCTGATCTCCAGGGAGCCCCGCCGCACCGACGTCACCGCGATNCCGGTTCCGGTGAACGACATCGCCCGCGAGCTCGGAAGCCCCAGGGTGATCAACATGGTGGCCCTAGGGGCGCTCCTCCGGGCTCGGGCGGTGGTACCTCTCCAGGCCGCGGTGGAGGCCATGGCCCACGAGATGCGGGAGCGGGGACGGGAGAACCTGGTGGAGATCAACCGCCAGGCCCTGGAACGGGGCTACCGGGAAGTGGAAAGGCACCTTGCCTAGCGACTACGCCTTCCGGGGACGGCTTATCTCGGTGCGGGTGCTCACCACCCCCCAGGGGACCCGGGAGATCGTGGAGCACCCCGGGGCGGTNGCGATCGTGGTCCGGGACGAGGAGGGACGGATCCTCCTGGTGAGNCAGCTCCGGGAGGCGGTGGGAAAAGAGGTGTGGGAGATCCCGGCGGGTAAGCTCGAGCCCGGGGAAGCTCCAGAGGCGGCCGCGGCCCGGGAGCTCCACGAGGAAACCGGCCTCACGGCCGCACGGCTACGCTTCCTGGGGACCATCTACTCCACACCCGGTTACTCGAACGAGCGCTTGTACCTGTACCTCGCCGAGGGGGTGACGGGGAAGCCAGCGGCCGCCTCCGAGGTCTCCGAGGCGCGGTTCTTCACCCGAGAGGAAGTAGCGGAACTCGCCCGGGCCGGGGAGGGCGACGGAAAGACCCTGGCCGCCCTGGCGCTAGTCGAGCTCGGGGATTAGGGCAAAGAGGAGCCGGCCTAGCTCGGCCGCCTTGCGCCGGGTGGTCTCGATGACCTCCTCGTGGGACAGAGGTTCCTTTGCGATNCCGGCAGCGTAGTTGGTGACGCAGGATATCCCCAAAACCCGCATCCCGGCGTGGCGGGCCGCGATCACCTCCGGTACGGTGGACATCCCTACCAGGTCCGCCCCCAGGACCTTGAACGCCCGGATCTCGGCCGGCGTCTCATAAGAGGGACCAGGCGTGGCTAGGTACACCCCCTCCTTGAGCTCGATCCCGAGCCTCGCTGCCACCTCCTTTGCCCGCTCCCTTAGCTCCGGGTCGTAGGCCGCCGTCATGTCGGGGAAGCGCGGGCCCAACCGCTCCAGGTTCGGCCCCCGCAGGGGGTTCCCTCCCAGCATGTTTATGTGATCCGTGATGAGCACGAGGTCCCCAGGGGAGAGGCCCTCGGCGATCCCNCCGGAGGCGTTGGTGATGACCAGGGTCTTCACACCAAGCAAGGCGTAAGCCCGGACCGGGATCACCACCTCCGCTAGCTCGTGCCCCTCGTAGTAATGCACCCGTCCCCGCTGGATCAGGACCTCACGCCCATCAACTCTGCCCACCGCCACCTCGCCGGCATGGCCGACCACTGTGGGCACCGGAAACCCGGGGATCTCACTGAAGGAGAGCTTTCTCTCCCCCTCCAATGGGAGGACCCCTGAGAGGCCAGAGCCGAGCACCACCGCCACCTCCGGCCGACCCAGCCGGGAGATGGCCTCCGCCGCCCGCTCGATCCGCTCCATCATCTGCACGACTTTCCCTCCTCACAAAGTCTAAAAGGCGCCTAGGGAGCTAAGG
>MTNI01000188.1 GCA_002011415.1 Candidatus Acetothermia bacterium JdFR-47 | reverse complement strand
ACCGGAAAGGAGGAACGTTGAAGGGGATAGCGGCGCTGGCGTTGGTGGCCGTGGTCGTTTTTTCGCCCGCAGTTCACGCAGCGTCCCCAGGGCTTCTCAAGCTTGGGATTTCCTTGGGGGGAACTCAACTTGTGGGGCTGTTCCTGGAGTATCGGGTGGAACAGGTCTCCCTTGCAGTCAGCCTAGGTTCCGCAGTGCCCTGGGCGTTCCGCGACGTGAGCTTGGCGGTCCAGCTCAGGAGGTATTTGGCTCCCTCGTCCCCGACGGCTTACGTGGGCGTGGGTTTTTGGACATTCCTGGTGCGGGAGGGCGATTCGTGGGGGTGGCTTACGGCCATGGATTTCCCAGTGGGGCTGGAGTGGGAACTGGATGCTGGAAGGGATCTGGAGTTAGGGGCGATCTTTCACTACTTCCTGTCTGTGAGGTGGGAGGAGAACGCGAGCCTCAACTCCCGGACCCTGGTGCTGCCTTCGCTTGCGTACAAATGGGAGTGGTGAGAAGGGCTCTGGCCCCATGAACTTATCTCCCATGATCTTACGGGGAGGCATCGCCTTTTAGGGTCACGGAGTACGTTGTGCGAGCATGTGACGGAACGCTCCGGACAAACAGAATTCCGGCGCTGCCCATCTGACAACGCCGACCGAGGTCCTAAACGGATGCGGTGCTTGGAAAAGTTTTTCCCTATTCGCATCGAGAAGAGGAAAGCGCTACTCTAAATGGGCACTCGTCAGTTCCGTCCGAAGTGCTAGCATACGCAAGGAGGTGCGTTGTAATGCAGGAAACTAGAGTCGACGCAGTAAGGAAGGAACTTCTTTTGGCTTGCCTTGAGAAATACCCTGACCTGGAATGGGCGAGCTGGAAAAAAAGGGTTGTTGGAGAAGGTGATTGGGGGTTCTACTTTGATATCGCCAAACGCCTAGAGCAGGAAGGCTTGGTTGGACGGCATTCGAGCTTCGGGGGGTTTGAACTTCGCCTTACGCCAGAGGGGGAAAAACACTGTGAGGAAAAGGGTTGGTGCTAGCCTTCTCGATTGACTGTGTAACCTGAACTGTTTCCCCCAGCGTTTTGCTTCCACAGCTTGCGCAGGATTCCAGGGCTGGCCTTGGGGTACCTTTGTAGGGCGTTGTTAAAGAAGCCCAGGAGGTTTTGAGGCACTTCAGCTCTTCCTCGTTTAACTACTACTTGGGCACGGCACTAACGATTTGCAAAAAGCCGCCCGGGCTTTCACCGAGCGGGGCCGATTGTGGAGTATATGGCCTGTCCTGGCTAACCCTGTATAGATCGCTTTCCTTTTCCCTCGCTACCTGCCTCCGAAAAGGCCCTTAGTTCCTCTGACCACACCAAGGGATCGAACTCGTGTAGCGCCGGAGCCTTGGTCGCTCGGCGGTCCTTGACCGATGCAAGCAGCGTCCGCTAAGATTTGTTGGTAAGGGCTTTCCGGGCCTGTTGTTGACTTCTCACCGCGGGGCGTGGCGCAGCCTGGCAGCGCGCCTGCTTTGGGAGCAGGAGGTCGCTGGTTCGAATCCAGTCGCCCCGACCACTCCACGTGGCCTCCACTTGTCTCGTGCCCACTGCGCGAGTAGCTGTATTATAGGACCGTCATGTGGAAGACTTTCGTCATCCTCAACCCTGTCTCCGACCGTGGCCAGGCCGGAAAGCGAGAGGGAGAGGTCCGAGAGGCCCTGGATAAAGCTGGGATCAGGTACGACCTGGTTCTCACACGGCGGCCAGGGCATGCCACGGAGCTCGCCCGGAGGGCGATTGAGGAAGGTGCCACGGTGGTGGTCGCTGCTGGAGGGGATGGCACGGTCAACGAGGTGGCCCAGGCTTTGGTGAATACCGAGGTGCCACTGGGCGTTCTCCCCATCGGCTCCGGAAACGACTACGCACGCGTTCTGGGGATCCCAAAGGACCTTAGNGCCGCCGCTCANCGCATTGCGCAGGGTAATACAAGAAGGGTGGACGTGGGACGGACGGGCGAGCGGTTCTTCCTCAACTCGTTGGGCATGGGGATCGACGGCCAGATTGCCCTGGATTACCAGCGCGTGCGTTTCCTGCATGGCGAGATCGGCTACCTGGGCGCGACCCTGTTTGAAATCGTCCGCTTCCGGGCATTTGAGGTGGAGGTGCGAGGAGACGGGTGGGAGTTCTCGGGCCGACTCCTCTCCACCGCGGTAATGAACGGCCCCTATGCCGGAGGCGGGTTCTACCTGGCCCCAGAGGCGCGGCCTGACGACGGCCTGTTCGACGTGGTGTTCATCGGGAACTACCCCCGCCTGGTTCGGTTCTCCGTGCTCCCCCGCACCCGGGACGGGAGCTACCTGAGGCTCAAGCGGGTTCACACCCGGCGCGGCTCGCGCCTATCCATTCGGGCCGATCGTCCCCTGCCGGTACACATGGACGGAGAACTCTTGCCCGAGCCGGTGGCCGAGCTCTTGGTCGAGCTCATACCGGGGGCCTTGCGCGTCCTTGCTTAGTCGGCACCTATCTGCTTTTCGATGCCTTCCTCCTCTTGCTTTGCGCAAAAAACCATTTGCTTACCCTGGTTATCTGCATCGTTACTCTTGACTTTGAGCTGAGGGACGGCCTATACTCCGGTAACGTTCACGGTAAGGTTACCGGTAACGTTTACAAATGAAACGGGTAACGATCCGGGATGTGGCGCGGGAGGCCGGGGTGTCGGTGAACACGGTCTCCCGGGCGCTCAGCAACAAGCCCGATGTCAGTAGCGAGACCAGGGCCAGGATCCTCGAAGTTGCCGAGCGATTGGGGTATCGCCCTAACCGACTGGCCCGGGGCCTTAGGTCGAACAAGACTGGGACCATCGGGGTCATCGTCACGGACATCGCCAACCCCTACTTCGGAGCGCTAGTCAAGGGCGTGGAGAAGGCTGCCCGCCAGCGGGACTACAGCATCATCCTTCAGGACACGGACGAGATTACGAGCACGAGAAGGAAGCCATTCAGGTGATGCTTGCCGAACGGGTGGACGGGCTTCTCATCACCCCCGTCCAGACCGGAACGGAGACGATCGAGAAACTAAAGGAGTCCGGGCTTCCGTTTGTGCTCCTGGGGAGGCACTTCGACGACCTGGCGACCGACTACGTAGTCACGGACGACGTCCAGGGTGGGTACCTGGCGACCGAACACCTGATCAAGCTTGGGCATACCAGGGTCGCGATGATCAACGGCCCTCTCCATATCTCGAGCGCCAAGGAGCGCTTCCAGGGCTACACGAAAGCACTGGACCGCTACGGTATGGAGCTGGATAAGTCCCTGGTTTGCGCTGGTGCCATAACGATGGAGGACGGCTACGCGGCCGCCAAGGCCCTCCTCCAGCGCAGTCCCCGGCCGACGGCGATCTTTTGCTACTCCGACTTCGTGGCGTTCGGTGTTATGGGGGCTATCCGCGAGGCAGGCCTCAGGATCCCCGAAGACGTTGCAGTGGTCGGCTACGACGATGTCCAGATGTCAAGCTGTTTAGAGGTCTCCCTCACCACAGTGAAGATCCCCAAGGTGGAGCTGGGCAAGGCCGCACTAGAGCTACTCATCGAGCTGTTGCGGGATGGAAACAACACTGAACACCCCCGTGGGATAAAGCTACCCGTCGAACTCTTGGTTAGGCAATCCACCTGTTGCGCGCAGCAATGAAGATGTTAAAAGGAGGTGATGGAAAGAGCACAAAAGGCAGACCACAGGAGAAGGGCAGGGCTAGTGTGGTGAAGTGCCATAGGAGGTGTCAATCAAAGCCATGAAGAAGTTAATTGTAGTGTGGTTTGCCCTACTTGCGGTGTTTGGAGTCGTTTGGGGCCAGGATGCTCTGACCGGCAAGCTTGAGATCTTCTCTTGGTGGGCTGGGGATGAAGGCGTTGCCCTCCAGGCCCTGATGACCTCTACGAGAGCATGTATCCTGGGGTGGAAGTGATCAACGCCACCGTCGCTGGAGGGGCCGGCATTAATGCCAAGGCAGTGCTCAAGACGCGCATGCTTGGCGGTAACCCGCCCGACAGCTTCCAGGTCCACGCTGGGCAGGAGCTGATCGGCACGTGGGTGATCGCCCACCGCATGGAGGACCTCACATGGCTGTTCGAGGAAGAGGGCTTGCTTGAGGCTTTCCCGAAGGGCTTGATCGATCTCATCAGCACCGAGGAGGGTATCTGGACTGTCCCGCTCAATATCCACCGTTCCAACCTGATCTGGTATATCCCCGAAAACCTGAAGAAGTGGGGCGTGGAGGTGCCGACCACGTGGGAGGAGTTCCTCGAGATTGCACCCAAGCTTCAGGAACAGGGCATTATCCCACTGGCTTTGGGTCGCAACTGGACTGCTCAGCACCTATGGGAAAGCGTGGCCCTCTCGGTGCTTGGTCCGGAGAAGTGGGAAGCGTTGTGGGAAGGCGGGCTCTCCTTCACCAGCCCGGAGATGATCAAGGTCTGGGACCTGTTCGGACAGATCCTCCAGTACACGAACGATGACGCTCCGTCCCTGTCCTGGCAGCAGGCAGTGGACCTCGTGGTCAACGGCACGGCTGCCTTCAACGTCATGGGTGACTGGGCAGCCGGATACATGACCTCCACGCTGGGGCTGGAGCCGGAGAAGGACTTCGGCTGGGCTCCCTCGCCGGGGACCCAGGGCATCTTCATGATGCTCTCCGACTCCTTCGGCCTTCCTATCGGCGCTCCGCATCGCGAGAACGCCATTGCCTGGCTCAAGCTGGTGGGCTCAAAGGAGGGGCAGGACGCATTCAACCCCCTCAAGGGCTCGATCTCGGCCCGCGTCGACAGCGATCTTTCCAAGTACAACGTGTACTCGCAGTCCGCTGCCGCAGACTGGCGCAGCAACACCATCGTCGGCAGCTTGGTCCACGGCGTGGTAGCGAACGAGCGGTTCATGGACGGCTTCGCCACCGTGATGGAGATCTTCCTCGCTAGCCGCAACAGCCAGCAGGCCGCCATGGCAGCCGAGGCGATCGCCATCCAGTCGGGCATTTCAAAGTAAAGAACGCATAGGGGGTCGAAACCGGTAAAGAAGGGTGCCCGTGGCAGCGTGAGCGGCGCCACGGGCACCCTTGTGGTAAAACTGGGGCCTGTCAGGGGGAGTGGTGACCGATGAAATCCCGCCGGGACAAAACACTCGCCGTATTGGTCATCATGCCGTCGGTGATCCTTTTAGGGATATTTGTGTACTGGTTTATCGGACGGACGTTCTACATCTCAATGACGGACTGGGGGAAGGAGGCCCCACTAGCCGTAAACCCGACCATTCATTTCGTCGGGTTTCAGAACTACAAAGAGCTGTTCACCGGTGTCCTTAACGGGCGGTTTCGGCAGGACCTGGTGAACACGTTCTTCTTCACCTTACTTTTCGTCAGCGGTTCCCTGGGGCTGGGTTTGTTCCTCGCAATCCTCCTCGACCGGGAGCCCNGAGGAGAGGGTTTCTTTCGGACCTTGTTCCTGTTCCCGATGTCACTTTCCTTCGTCGTCACGGGGACCATCTGGAGATGGCTCCTGGCGCCAAGAGGCGGGGTAAACGTGCTTCCGAAGCTGTTTGGCCTTCCTCCACTGCGCTTTGAGTGGACAAGCAGCCGCACCCAGCTTCTTTCATTCAACTGGCAAGATCTGCCTCGTCTTACCGCGCTTGTCGTGGCCGGGGTGCTCGCCTATCTTGCGTTTCGTGCTGGCCGNCGTGGGCGGTACGGCAGGGCCGTTGTGAGCACCCTCTCGACGCTACTGCTGATCGCATGGTACCTGTGGGGCAGCCGCCTNGTGCCCCCAGCTTTGCCCTACCCGGAGATCCATGGGTTCAACCTGGCCATCGTCGGTATCATCATTGCCGCTATCTGGCAGTTTTCCGGTTACACCATGGCCCTTTACCTCGCTGGCTTGCGGGGCATCCCCAACGAAGTGCGCGAAGCGGCGAGGATCGATGGTTGCAGTGAGTTTCAAATGTACCGGCGCGTGGCGCTTCCTTTGCTCAAGCCGATTACCTTGAGCGCTGTGATCATCTTGGGACACATCTCCCTCAAAACGTTCGACCTGGTTTTCGCCATGACAGGTCCAGATCATGCCAGCACTGACATGCCTAGCGTGCTCATGTTCGTGAAGACGTTCCGCGGCAACCAGTTCGCCGAGGGTGCGGGGATCGCCGTCGTCCTGTTCCTCTTGGTGGCGGTGGTGGTTATCCCATACCTCGTGTGGTCGCTACGGGAGAGGTCATCGCTATGAAGGAAAGAATCCCNATAGGGCGCGTTTTGCTTTACACCGCGCTATTTGCGGTGACTCTGATCTACCTGGTTCCCGTTTACATGACGGTGATTACGGCCCTGAAGAAGCCGGCCGAGATCAACTTGGAGACTGCGTGGTATCCTCCTAGCACCCCCTACTGGGGCAGCTTCCTCGATGCCTTTAATCGCATGTTTCCCAACTTGCGTAACAGCTTGATCCTCACCATCACCGGGACCTTACTCTCAGCCGTTCTGGGCTCTCTGAACGGTTATGTCCTTTCCAAGTGGCGTTTCCGCGGTTCCGACGTGGTGTTTACGTTGATGTTGTTCGGCATGTTTATCCCCTACCAGATCGTGCTCATCCCCCTGTTCCAAACGTTGCGGCGTTTCCATTTGTACGGAGGTTTGCCTGGCCTGATACTCACCCATGTGGTTTACGGTATTCCGATAACGACGCTGATCTTCCGCAACTTTTACGCCCAGATCCCAACCGAGATGGTGGAGTCCGCCGCCATCGACGGAGCCGGTTTCTTCGGCATTTATCGACACATCATATTTCCCCTTTCCTGGCTTGGTTTCGTGGTTGTGGTGATCTGGCAGTTTACGCAGATCTGGAACGACTTCCTGTTCGGCGTTACCTTGACCAAGCACGAATGGCAGCCAATCACCGTGGCGTTGGCTTATTTGGCGGGAGGACAGGCGGTTCAGTGGAACCTCCCCATGGCCGGCTCGATACTGGCTGCCTTGCCCACGTTGCTCGTGTACATCTTCTTCGGGCGCTATTTCATCCGTGGTTTGCTGGCCGGATCCGTAAAGGGTTGACCTAAATTGGTGGTGCACCAGGGGGTGTGCGGCATGCATAGGCGTGTTTTTCATAAGGCAGATGGACGAAAGCTCTACCTGTTTGGGACAAAGCCTCACACGCTTTCGCCTCTTCCGGAAGGGGAGGGGGCGCCGGAGGCGAAACCTCACCTGCGCTGGCATCCCTTGCGGGAAGAGTGGATTGTCTACGCCGCCCACCGGCAGGAGCGGGCCTTCCTTCCTCCGCCCGAGTTCTGCCCGCTTTGCCCCACCCGCCCCGGAGGGTTCCCCACCGAGATCCCGTTTGCTGACTTCGAAATCGCCGTGTTCGAAAATCGCTTTCCCTCCCTTCACCCCAGGGCGCCCGTGCCCCCGGAGCTCTGTGTTCCCACTGCCCGTGGCCAGGGGATCTGTGAGGTCGTGGTTTACACGCCGGAGCACATCGGGAGTCTGGGGAGCCTGCCCCAAGAGCGACGGGAGCTTCTGGTGCGCGTTTGGATCGATCGTTACCGGGAGCTCTACGCCCATGATTTCATTAAGTACGTCATGCCGTTTGAGAACCGAGGGGAGGAGGTAGGAGTTACCCTGCACCATCCCCACGGCCAGATTTACACCTACCCGTTTGTCCCCCCGATTCCGGAAAAGGAGGCGGTGGCTTTCCGCGAGCGGCCGGTCTTGGAGGAGCTTTTCGCTCGCTGCGGCGACGCATACACGGTATGTGAGGAGGAAGGTTTCGTGGCCTTTGTTCCCCCGTTTGCTCGCTACCCGTACGAGGTTTGGGTCGCGCCCAGACGCCGCGTGCCCGGGCCGTGGGAGTTTACGGAGCTGGAGATCAAGGCCTTCGCCCGCCTCCTGGGGGAGGCGGTGGCCCGGTACGACCGCCTGTTCGACAGGCCTTTCCCCTATGTCATGGTGCTCCACGCGGCTCCCAAGGGAGAGGAGGGAACGTTCCACTTCCACGTGGAGTTCTACCCACCCATGCGCGCCCCGGGGAAGCTCAAGTTCCTCGCTGGGACCGAGCTCGGCGCTGGTACCATGGTGATGGACGCTCTGCCGGAGGTGACGGCGGCCCGACTGCGGGAGGTAAAGCTTTGAATTGCCAAGCTCGCCTTCGGCTTCTGCGCTGGATGGAAGAGCGGGGATTTGTCCGATTCAACATCGTGCGGCCGGAGAACTTCGCCTGGCTCACCGGAGGCGGAGACAACACCGTGGTGGCGGGGGAGGGGGTGGCATGGCTCGAGATAGAAGAGGAGCAAGTGCGGCTCCACACCCCGCGGACCGAAGCCGCCCGCCTCGCTGAGGAAGAGGTAGAGGGGCTGGAGGTTGTCTTCTACCCCTGGTATGCGCTGCCGGCTCCGGAGAGCCCGAGCGACCTCGAGCACGACCTCACTTCCCTGCGACTGGTCCTTTCGAAAGAGGAGCAAGNGCAGTTCCGCGCCCTGGGGAGCGATGCAGCGCAGGCCCTGGGGGAGGCGATGAAGGCCGCTCGTTCAGGCTGGACCGAGCGCCAGCTTGCCGCGGCCGTCGCCAGCGCCCTGCGCGAGAAGGGGATTCAGCCGCTGGTGCTCCTCGTGGCCGGGGAGGAACGCATCTTCAGGTTCCGGCATCCTCTGCCCAAGGACCGTCCGCTCGGACGGTTGTGCATGGCTGTGGTATGCGGAAGGCGGGAGGGGCTTGTTGCCGACTTAACCCGGCTTCGCTCCTGGGGACATCCGGATGCGCAGGAGCTCTACCTGAAGGTGCTCCGCGTGGAGGCGCGGGCCTTGGCGGCCAGCCGGCCCGGGGCCACCCTGGGGGAGGTGCTGAAAGAGATAAGGCGGGCGTACGAGGAGATCGGGCGTTCGGAGGCGTTCGAGGAGCACCACCAAGGCGGGATCGCGGGGTACCGGCCCCGCGAGGTGCTGGCCGTGCCCGGAGACGGGACACGACTTGAGGCAGGGATGTGCGTGGCCTGGAACCCCTCCCTTCCCGGGGCCAAGGTAGAAGACACGTTCCTCCTCACCGAAAGGGGCCTCGAGAACCTGACCTACGACCCCGACTGGCCAGCGGTGGAGGTGGAGGGACGCATGCGGCCGGCTTTGCTTGAGGGATGAGGGGCGAAAGGACGTTGGGAAGCCGGGAGGAGCTTACGCGGCGCTTCGGTCCTGGGGAGGAGCCCCGGGTGACCCGGGCCCCGGGGCGGGTGAACCTGATCGGCGAACACACCGATTACAACGGGGGCTACGTCCTCCCGTTCGCCATCGACCGTTGGACCGAGGTGGCTCTGTGGCCCCGCCGTGACCTACTGGTCAAGGCCTACGCCCAAGCTTTCGAAGAGGAGTTCGGATTCAGCCTACCTTTGCGGGACCCTACACCCTCCGGCGGCTGGGCGGACTACCTCTTGGGCATCTTGCTTGAGCTCGCAGGGCGTGGGGAGCTCCCGCACGGCTTCGAGGTGGTGATTGTGGGGAACGTGCCTCTGGGCGCCGGGCTCTCTAGCTCCGCCTCGCTGGAGGTCGCCCTCGCCTTGGGACTTTCCCGGCTCTATGGGATAGAGCTTGGGGATTTAGACCTCGTCCAACTCTGCCAGCGCGCCGAGAACACCTTCGTGGGCACGAGCTGCGGCATCATGGACCAATACGTCTCTTACTTCGCCCGGGAGGGGACGGCGCTCCTCCTCGATACGCGAGCGCTTCGACATCGCTACGTGCCCCTGGACCTCCCCGGCGTGGCCTTCCTGGTGATCGATAGCTCCGTCCGCCGGGCCCTCTCCCAAAGCGGCTACAACGACCGCCGCCGGGAATGCGAGGAGGCGCTGCACTGGCTCCAGCGGGCCTTCCCTGACCGTGGGATCGCCACGTTGAGTGACGTTACGGAGGAAGACCTTGAGCCATTGGCCAGGGAGATGCCGGCGCACCTGTGGCGCCGGGCGCTGCACGTAGTGCAGGAGAACACCCGGGTGCTGAGCACGGTGGCAGCTTTGGAGCGGGGGGACGCGGAGGAGGTCGGGAGGCTCGTTTCCGCTTCCCATGCCTCCTTGCGGGATCTCTACGAGGTGAGCACGCCGGAGCTCGATTTCCTGGTGGAGTGGGGCCTTGCGCACGGGGCGCTGGGGGCGCGCCTGGTAGGTGGAGGGTTCGGCGGGGTCACGCTCCACTTGGTTCCCGAGGGTGAGGCGGACGCGTACGTTGCCGCGCTCCGGCAGGCCTACCGGCGCAAGTTCGGCCGGGAGGCGCGGGCGCTCGAGGTCCGCCCCGGCCCCGGGGCGAAGGAACTCAATCCCTAGCCAAGTCCTTTCCTCAACGGCCGAGCTGGCGGGCGAGCTCCTCCCAGGTGAGGCGCACTGCTACGGGGCGCCCGTGGGGGCAGCGGGCGGGTTCCTTGGTCGCCTTCCACTGGGTGATCAGAATTCCTGTTCCTCCGGGGACAGGACCTCTCCGGCTTTGATAGCAGCGGCACACGCTACCTCCCGCCACAGCTCGATGAGAGGTGGTTCCCCGGAGAGGAGCTGGTCGGCTAGAGCCAGGACCGGATCCAGAAAGCCCAGTCGGGCCTGACGCCCCGCCAAGGGCGCGGGCCAACCCCGGAGGAGGAAGCTGCGGTCCCCGAAGGGCTCGAGCAGCACCCCGAGCCGGCGGAGGTCGGGGATGGCCCTCCGGAGGGCCTCGGCTCGGTCGAAGGGCACTTCCACCTGCACCGGGACGAGGAGCTCCTGCACCGCCACCTCTCCCTCGTCTCGCCACTTCTCGAACAACACCCGCTCGTGGGCTACGTGTTGGTCCACGATCTCCAACCCCTCCTCTGTCTCCACCACCAGGAAGGACCGGTTCACCTGCCCCAGTACCCGCCAAGGGCGCCGCTCCGACTCTCGGGAGAGGAAGAGCGGGCCAGTGCTCACCACGATTTCCGGACGCGCCGCGTCCCGGACGAGAGCAGGTTTGGGAGATTGCCCTTCTGTCTTTAGATCCACTACGCGGCTTCCCAGGGCGCGCATCGCCGCCCGGCGCAAAAGGTCCTGTACCGCCCGCTCGGCCTGGAACCTGACCTCCTCCTTCTTGGGGTGGACGTTTACGTCCACGAGCTCTGGGTCCACATCGAGGTAGAGGAAGAACGCCGGGTGCTCCCCCCGCCCTAGGTACCGCCGGTAGGCCTGGTAGATGGGACTGGCCAATGCCCCCGGGCGCACCGGACGGCCGGATAGGAACAGGTGCTGGTCCACGCGGGTGGGTCGGGCAGCCTCCGGCGGGGCGAAGAAGGCGAGGAGCTCGTACCCGGGCTCAGAAAGATCTACCTGGATGAGTCTGCGGGCGAACTCCGCCCCGTACACCTGTTGGATGCGAGGTAGGGGCCCCTCCACCCGGGGGGCCTCGAGCACCACCCTCCCCTCTGAGCGCACCGTGAACCCCACTCCGGGGTGGGCGAGGACCAGCCGCCGCAGAATGGTGAGGGCAGCCCTGGCTTCGGCGGTGGGGCTCTTAAGGAATCTGCGCCGGGCCGGGACCCCGGCAAACAGGTCCCGAACCTCCACCGTGGTCCCCACCGGCCGGGCGGCCGGGCGGTCCCGCGCCATCTTGCCCTCTTCTACTACGAGCTCGTGTGCTTCTTCTGCCCCTCGGGGCCGGGAGACTAGGCGCACCCGGGCTACGGCGCAGATCGCGGCCAGGGCCTCCCCCCGGAACCCCAGTGTGCGTATCCTCCTCAGGTCCTCCTCCGAGGCGAGCTTGCTCGTGGTGTGCCGCTCCACCGCCAGGCGCAGCTCCTCCGGGGTCATCCCCACCCCGTCGTCCGCTACCGAGATGAGCTCAGTACCTCCGCCCCGGAGCTCCACCTCCACTTGGGTGGCCCCGGCGTCTAGCGAGTTCTCCACCAGCTCCTTCACCACCGAGGCGGGTCGGTCCACCACCTCCCCGGCGGCGATCTTCCTGATCAACCTCTCGTCCAGGCGTCGGATCCGCACCTCTGTACCCCACACGGGCTTCTTGGGCCCCCTTCGCCCCTCCCTACGTGCCTTGAGCGACCCCGTGAGCCTACTCCTAGCGGCCTTCGCCTTCCACTTGCTCCCTCCCCCGGGGAGTGCTACCCTGATACAAAACCGCATGAAAGGGGAGAAACTTATGTACACCGTGCCGGAGCTGGTGAGGATCCTGGGCCTGTCCACCGAGAACCAAGTGCGAAACCGGATCGAGGCCGTCCGGGACCTCCTCGCCGCCGACATCCGCCGTGGCCCCAACAACCAAATACTCCTCACCGAGCAGGGCCTGGCCACCTTACGGGCGCTACAGGAGTTGTGCGAATCCGGGTATACCCTGAAAGAAGCGTCAAACATTTTACGCTATAAGTCCGAGTTCAAAAGCGAAACTGTCGATATGGCCTTGGATAAAACGAGACGAAACCAGGACGAGGGTTGGCGAGGGCTCGTGGAGCACCTGGCAGAGGAGGTGCGGGACCTGCAGCGGCGCGTGGCAGCCTTGGAGGCCAGGGTTCAGGCAGGAAGCGGACAGACTCCCTGGTGGTTGCGCCCGCGGGGAGGACAATAGCGCCATGGCCAAGGCGAAGAACGCTAAGAGCGAGAGGGCAGACAAGCTCGCCCAGGTGCAGGAACGCATCCAGCGTTCGACCAGGCTGCGGGCGTTGTGGGCCGCCTCCAACATCACGGCGATCAACCGCATGCACATCAACGACCACGGCCCGATGCACGTACGCATCGTCACCCGCCTAGGGCTGAAGCTGCTACGGCTTCTCGTTGCGGCAGGGGTGAAGCCTGGGGTGGTGGACCACGGGCTTGCGCCGGAGGACGCCGAGGTGGTGGTAGCCTTGGCCGCGGCCCTACATGACATCGGGCACGCCATCCACAGGGAAGAGCACGAGCTCTTGTCGCTGATTTTGGCTCAGCCCCTGATCGAGGAGTTCATCGCCGGGGTGTACGAAGAGCCGGCACGCACCGTGATCATGGCCGAGACCCTGCACGCCATCTACGCCCACCGTCGGGAGGCGGTGCCCCTCACTGTGGAAGCAGGGATCATCAAGGTGGCCGATGCCTTGGATATGGAGAAGGGGCGGGCCCGCATCCCGTTCCGGGTGGGAGAGCCCACCATCCACTCGGTGTCGGCCCTGGCGATAGAGAAGGT
>MTNI01000185.1 GCA_002011415.1 Candidatus Acetothermia bacterium JdFR-47 | reverse complement strand
AAGGACACAACGCGATCTTCGGTCAAGTGCCTCACAGTTTCGGCCTCCCTCCGTACCGGTACCATACGTGACACGCCCCCTCGGCCCCCACCATGCACGGCCCCACCGGAGACAGAGGGGTGCAGGCCTCCCCGAACAGGGAGCAATCCGTGGGAACCGCCCGGGCGACCAGGATGTCGGCGCAGCGGCAGCCTGGCACGATCTCGGCACCAAGCTCTCCTTGCACGCCGAATTTACGCGTAGCATCCCAAGGAGATAGCTCCTCGCGGATCGCAAGGCCCGAGTTCGGGATCGTCCCGATCCCCCGCCAGCGGGCGTCCGAGGGCTCAAACGCCCGCGCCATGAGCTCCTGGGCACGGGTATTCCCCTGGGGGAGCACCGCGCGCACGTAGGCATTTTCGGCCTTCGCCCGCCCTTCCTTGAGCTGCCGTAGGATCAAAGCGATGGAGTACAGGACGTCGAGGGGCTCGAACCCCCCTACCACGATCGGGACATGGAACTCCCGGGCAATNGGCTCATACACCCGCCAGCCGATCACCGTGGACACGTGCCCCGGGGCGAGGAAACCGTCGATCCGCACGTCCGGAAGTCCCATCAGGGCCGACAGGGCCGGGGGAATGAGCTTGTGGGTGCACAGGACGGAGAAGTTCTTCGGGGGCGAGTCGAGGAGCACCGCCGCCGTGCCAGGGGCGGTAGTCTCAAAACCGACGGCGAAAAACACCACCTCGCGCTTCGGGTTTTGCCGCGCCACCTCCACGGCGTCGGCCGCCGAGAGCACTGTGCGCACGTCCGCGCCCTCGGCCCGGGCCTCGGAAAGCGAAAGCTCCGTCCCAGGGACCCGCATCATGTCCCCAAAGGTGCACACGATGGCCCCCTCTTGGGCCAGTCGCACCGCGAGGTCCAGGTCAGCGGTCGAGGTCACGCATACCGGGCAACCAGGCCCCTCCAACACCTCCACCCCCTCTGGAAGGAGGCTCCTCAGACCGTGTTCAGTGATGGTGATCTCGTGGGTGCCGCAGACGTGTACGATGCGAACCGGACGGGCCGGGGCCAGCCGCGAGAGAAGCCGGGCGAACTCCTTTGCCCGTTTGGGATCGCGGAAGCTGAACGGGTCAGGGCTCATCCTGGGCTTGGCAAGCGAAGAGCTCATCGAAGAGCTTCAGCGTCTCTTGGGCGTCCTCGGGGTCAAGGCGCCGAATAGCGAAGCCGGTATGGATGAGGAGGTAATCGCCGACCCTCACCTCCTCGCCGAGGGCATCGAGGCGAGCGCGGGCGCGCGTCCCCGCGAAGTCCACGACGGCCACGTTGCCGTCCACAGCGATCACCTTGGCCGGAACCGCAAGGCACATCTCATCGTCACCGAAGGAATTGTATCGGTCGCCATTCCACGCCACAATGAGCCGTCAAGGAGGGGACGATGGACTTTCAGGGGATCTACCAAGCGCTTCCGGCCTTCCTGCCGAAGATAGCGGCTGCGCTAGGGATCTTCCTCGTGGGTTTCCTCGTCATCCACTGGGGGCTCCGGCCCCTGGGGAGTAGGCTCCTTGCCCGCACGAAGTGGAAGCCGGCCGTGATCGCGGTGGTGCTATCCATGGCCACGGTTGTGGCCTGGGTGCTGGTGATCTCCGGGGTCCTAGCAGCCCTGGATCTTACAGCCATCGCCGCGGCCCTGTCCGGGTCAATCGCCCTGATAGCTTTTGCGGTGGCCAACGCGGCCAAGGGGACCACAAGCGACATCATCGCGGGGTTGTTCTTGGCCCTGGACGCGGACCTGGACATCGGCTTCCGGGTGAAGGCGGGCGGGGTGGAGGGAGTCGTAGAGAAGATCGATCTCCGCAAGATCCGCCTCCGAGACGATGCAGGGAACCTGCATGTGATTCCAAACCGCCTGGTGGAAGGGGCAACGTGGGTGGTCCTTTCCCGCGACAGCGAAAAGCAAACCTAGATCCAGGACCGCAGGCGATACAGGACAAAGGCCAAATACTCCCTGATCGCCAGGGCAGAGTCCCCTAGATATACGCTGTCCGGGATGAAGTCGAGCGCTGTGTAGCCCGCGCGGGTCCTGTACCCGCACGGCGCCGGAACCGGCCTCAGACCCAGGCGCCGGCAAACCGCCATGGCCCGGGGCATGTGAAAGGCGGAGGTGACGAGCACGAACTGCCGGTCGCCGATTATCTCCCGAATGGCAAGGGCGTTCTCGTAGGTGTTGCGCGAAGCTGCCTCCCACTGGAGGGCCCCCTCCGGCACCCCAAGGGCTGAGGCGGCCTGGGCCACGAGGGGCGACTCGGCGGGGCGCCCCGGCTCCCCGATCCCGCCTACAAACAGAAGCGGAAGGCCTTCCCCCAACATCCGCCATACGCGGATGGCCTCGAGGAGCCGCTCGGCAGTGGAGGTGGAGAGGTCGCTGGTGATGGGGCGGCCAGGGGCCCATCCCTCGCCCCCGGTAAGGAGCACCACCGCGGCCACCTCGCCGGCGGGTGGGGCAAGGAGGGCAGNGTAGCGCTCCTCCAAGGGGCGTAGGAGCAGCGCCGCCCCGGGGCCGATGCCCAGGCCGTAAAGGACAAGGCAACACGCAAGGAGCAAGGCGGAAAGACCCTTGGACTTCTTTCGCGCCCACACCGCAGCCACAAGGAGACCAAGAAGGACCCAGACAAGGGGGTCTGAGAGGGCATCGAAGAACTCGATCAAGACGCCTCCCCTCGCGGTGGCGCCTCGATGACGCCCAGGAACGGCGCCAAAATCAGGCCAATGGCCGCCACCGCCATGAGCGCCGGCCCCACCCCCAGCCTGTCCGCCAACAGCCCCACCAGGGGAGCAAGGAGGGCGAGGACGACGGTCTTAAGCTGCGATTCCACCGACAGGCCCGAGGCCATGAGTCGGGGGTCGATGACGTCGGAAAGGTAGCCCACCATCAGCGGACGGCGCACGTTCTGGAGGAGATACAGCCCCAGGAAGCAGGCGATCGCCAAGGGGTAAACGCCCCACCAGGCTCCCAGGCCCGCGAGGAGAAGGAGAAACAGCCCTCCCGTGTAGGTCAAGTTCACCGCCCGGTGAAGGNTCCCAAACCTCCCTTTCACCCGGCCAGCGTTCTGGGCAGCGAAAGAGGTGCCNAGGTATAGGAAGAAGTACAAAATCCCTACCACAATGGCGGTGCGTTGGTTCCCAGAGAGGGAGAGGAAGACCGGCAGGGCCAGGGCCTGTGCCTTGAGGATGGGCTGGAGGTAGTCCTTGGTGCCCTTGAAGATCCCGTCGAAGGCCGCCGACTGAACCAGCCCCCGCAACGTGGCCGCGCTCTTGAACATGGAGAGGAAACCCTTGCCCGTGAGGCGGAGCCTCTCCCCGAACTTCTCCCGCCAGCCACCGGAGACGGAGACGAGCTCCCCATCCAGTTCCTTGGGATAGGTGAGAAAGAGGACGANACCGAGGAGGTATGGAACGATGGAGCCCAAGAACACGATCCGGTAAGAGCCGGAGTAGAGGACGAGCCCGGCGGCGATGAGGGAGGCGAAGGCAGAGCCAAGCTGGGAGCCCGCCCGGGTATGGCCGTAGTAGTCCACCTTGAGGTGCTCGAGCCCCTTGAGGCGGAGGTACTCGAGGATCATCGCCTTGTGGGTGCCGCTTCGAAACGTCTCCCCGAAGGCAAACAGCACCATGGCCAGGGCGTACACCCCAAAACTTCGGAACGAATAAAAGAGGACAAACGACAGGATGTAGCAGGAGAAGGAGGCAAGCATGGCCTTGCGGCGCCCGTAGGCGTCGGCGATCACGCCGGTGGGGACCTCGAGGACGTTGGTAGCGATCTCCCGGATGGAGAACAGGGTCCCGATCTCGAGGAACGAAAGCCCCATCTCGCGGAAGAACAGGATGAGGAAGGGATCGAAGAACCGCAGGTTCTTCAGGAACCCGTACAGCCGGAACTTGTAGTACATCAGGTCCCGGGGGAACCGGGTGGGAGTCGCCCCGCTCATGGCCGCCCGCGGCCCGTCCCCCGGGCCAGGGGGTCGCCCCTATCCGCCCCCTCGAGCTCCCCTGACCTCATGAGCACGTCCGCATCCCCCTTCACGAAGAGCAAGTTTAGCTCCAAGCAACGGCGAAAAGAAGGCAGCCCCCTTTACCTCACGATGAGCCAGGTCCCTAGGAACAGGACTACCATGCCCACGGCCCGCGAGACGTCCAGCGGTCGATGGATAGCGCCCAGGAGACCGAAGTGGTCAAGGATCGTGCCCAGGACGAGCTGGGCCACGATGGTGAGGGTGAGCGTGGTGGCGAGGCCGAGTCGCGGCACGGCGTAGCTGACACAGGCCACGATGACCACGCCGATGAAACCGGCACAGAGCGCGTACCACGGCACCCCCCTCCAGCCAGCGAGGCTGCCGCCCCGCAACAGCAAGAGGAGCAGGCCGGACAAGATCAATCCCCCGACGTGGATGATGAACACGCTCCCCAGGATACCAGCCTGTTTTCCGATGACACCTGAAAACAGCGACTGGAGCGAGATCGCGATCCCCCCAACCAGGGCCGCCAGCGCGGCGAAAACTGTGTGCATCCCCCCTCCCCACCAGCGTCAGATTGCAAACCAGGCCTGCTCCTGCCGCAGGCCTCCGTTCGAACTAAGCTGCGTTCAGCGGCCCCTTTCAAGAGGCGAACGCGGCCCTGATCTTGGCCAAAAGCTCCGGCCGAAAGAAGATGTCGACGGCGGTCATGGCCACGACACAACATATGATACCTCCTTGGTTTGCACCCCAGCATAATTTCAGGCTCAAGACAAATTAAGTNAAAGTTAACCTAAGCGCCTTGCCAGCTTGCTAGCAAGGCGCTTTTGTCCGAAAAACCACCTCCCGTATAATGGCTGTGGGGTAACCGGGGGAGCTCCGTGTGGAGCTGAGAGGAGGCGGAGGCCTCGACCCCTGGAACCTGACCTGGGTAATGCCAGCGTAGGGAAGGTTACCCATCGCCGGCAAAGCCCATGCCCAGGTTGGGGTGTGGGTGAATGAATGAGTGGCAACTGCTCGAGCGCATCCGGGACCGGGTCCCCAGAGCCGGGGACGACTGCGCGGTGATCCCCTTTCGCGGCACAAACCTTCTCCTCACCACCGACATGCTGCACCGGGCCTCCGACTTCCCCCCTGGTACGGCCCCATACACAATCGGCTGGCGCTCGGTGGCCGTCTCGCTTTCAGACATCGCCGCCATGGGAGGACACCCTCTGGCGGTGGTGCTCGCCGCCTCAGCTCCAAGCTGGAAGGGGCTGTTTTCCGGGGTGCTCGCCGGGGCCCAGGACGCTTGCCAGGAGGCGCAAGCGGAGCTCGTAGGCGGGGATCTCGACTCATCAGAGGAGCTGTTCCTAACCTCCACCGCCCTGGGGGAAGCAGCCCGGCCGGTCCTCCGGTCTGGGGCCCGGCCTGGAGACCTCCTCTGCCTCTCCGGCCCGCTAGGGAGGACCGCCGCGGCCCTGCGGCTCTTTGAGCTGGGGAAGCTCGAGGAGGCCAACCGACTGTTCCGTTTCCGCCCCAAGGTGGCGGAGGGACTGCGCCTCTCCGGAATCGCCACCTCCATGATCGACATCTCGGACGGCCTCGCCCACTCCGTCCACCTCCTCGCCCGGGCCTCGGGGGTAGGGTTCGAAGTCGAGGCCGCCCGGCTCCCCCTTCTCCCCGAGCTCGCCGCAGCCTTTCCAGAAAACGGAGCCCTGGAGAAGGCGCTCTANTTCGGCGAGGACTACGAGCTCCTCTTCACCGTGCCCCGGGAGCGCTTCCGGCCGGAGCTCGGCACCGTAATCGGTAGGGCCGTGGAAACGGGTGTATGGTTCATTTCGGACGGGGAAAGGTGCTCCCTCCCAGACCGTGGGTGGGCCCATGGCAGCTGAGCCCCGGGCGCCGGAGCAAGGAGGTACGTTATGAGAACATTGGCAGTTTGGTTCATCGGTATGTTCCTTGGACTCTCCGCCCTGGGGGCGGAGCTGGTGGTCTACACCTACGACTCGTTCGTCTCCTGGGGGCCGGCTGCTGNCATCGAGGAGGCGTTCGAGGCCGCCCATCCCGGAGTAGACCTGGTATGGGTCGCCCCCGGCGCCTCGTCGGAAACCCTGGCCAGGCTCATCGCTGAGATCGCTTCCGGGGGCACAGACGCAGACGTGTTCCTGGGGATCGGCGACTCCGACCTCCACCGCACCGAAGGGTACCTTGAGCCCTACGACCCAGGGCTTATCCCCAACCTGACAAGCGTCCCCCAGGAGCTCCTCGCGTACGAGCCCCAGGGTCGCGCCATCCCCTTCGATCAAGGCTTCGTGACCTTCGTCTATGACTCGGAGCGCCTGNCGGANAAGNTCGTGCCCCGCTATTTCTCCGACCTTCTCCGCTGCGACCTGCGGGACAAGATCATCCTCGAGGACCCCCGCACCTCCTCCACCGGCCGGGCGTTCCTACTGTGGACCATCTGGCACTTCGGGGATCGGGGCTGGCCCGATTTCTGGCGGGCCCTTCTCCCCAACGTCCTCACCATCACCAAGGGCTGGTCCGAGGCCTACGGCATGTTCCAGGCGGGAGAGGCCCCGATCGTCCTCTCCTTCTCCACCGACACCGCCTACTCCTACATCACGAGCGGCTCCACCCGGTACCGGGCCGTCACCCTGGGAGGCGAGGCCTATCGTATGGTGGAATGGATGGGGATNGTGGCCGGGACGGACCAGCGCGAGCTCGCCCACGAGTTCCTCGACCTGGTCCTGTCGAAGGAGATCCAAGAGCTGATCCCCACTACGCAGTGGATGTTCCCAGTAAGCACGGAGGCCCAGNTCCCTGAGGACTTCGCCCGCTACGCGGTGATCCCTGAGGTCCCGGCCTGGCTTCCGCCAGGGGAGATGGCCGCGTATCTTGAAGGGTGGCTGACGACTTGGCAGGGACTCCTCGGTTCCGAATGACCTCCTGGCCAGGGGCAGGGGCGGCGCTCGCCCTCCTGCCCCTGGCCCTGCTCGCTTTCGCCTTCTTCTGGCCCCTGGGGGAGGTCTTAAGCCAGGGACTTAAGGAAGAGGGACGCTGGACGCTGGCCCGGGTCTCCCAGCTCCTTTCAGACCCCTACGTCCGACATCTTCTCCGCTTCACCCTGAAGCAGGCGCTGCTCTCCGCTGCCCTCAGCTTGGCCTTAGGGTTCCCACTGGGGTGGCTCCTGGCGCGGTACGAATTCCCGGGGAAGAGCTTCCTCCGAGCCTTCACCCTGGTCCCGTTCGTCCTCCCCCCCATCACTGTGGCCCTGGGCTTCATCCTGTTCTTCGGCCACGCCGGATACCTAAATCGGGCGCTCATGGCAGTTTTCGGNCTCCCCTCCCCNCCCATCAAGGTGCTTTACTCGCTGTGGGGGATCGTCCTCGCCCACGCCTTCTACAACGCGCCCGTGTTCACCAGGTTCGTCTCCGCGGCCTGGGAGGGACTCGACCCCGAGCCCGTGGAGGCGGCCCGTACCCTGGGGGCCAGGCCCTTGCTTGCCTTCCTCACCGTGACCCTGCCCCAGCTCCTCCCCNCGCTCCTCTCGGCCTTCGCCCTCGTGTTCGTGTTCTGCTTCCTGTCCTTCGCCATCCCGCTCGCCCTCGGGGGGGCGCAATACGCCACGGTGGAGGTGGGTGTGTACCTGTTCGCCCGGGTGTACGTGGACGTGCCCCNGGCGGCTGCCCTGGCCTTGATCGAACTNGCCATCTCCCTCGCCCTCGCTTACCTCTACATACAGGGCGGGGGGCTGTTTACAGCCCCGAGGGAGGCGGGGCGCCCCCAACCCACCATGCGGCTCCCTTCGCGGCCCCTCCACTTCCTGTGGCTTTCCTACCTCGCCCTGGCCGCCCTCGTGTTCCTGGGGCCTATCGGGGCNGTGGTGGCCGACTCCTTCGTCCGCCCTTGGCAGGGCCAGTCTCCCACGCTCGCCTGGTATGCAATGCTGTTTTCCCCTGCCCAAAGTCCATTCCTCGGGACTTCCCCCCGGGAAAGCATCGCCTTGAGCCTGGAGGTNGCGACCTGCGCTGCGGGCCTGGCCCTCGTACTCGGGTTCCTCGTGTGCTGGACCTTGAGGCGGGTGCGGTCCGCACTCCTTGAGGCGCTGCTCATGGCGCCCTTGGCCGTCTCCTCGGTGGTGCTGGGCCTGGCCCTGCTCCTCGCCTTCGGCCGGCCACCCCTTTCCACCCTGGGCCGGGGGCCCTGGGCGATCGTTTTGGCCCACACCCTCATCGTGTACCCATTTGTGGTACGGGTTATTCGCCCTCTGTGGCAAGGCTTGGACCCAGCCCTCGTGGAGGCGGCCCGCACCCTGGGAGCAGGACGGCTGTCCGCCTTCCTCACGGTGGAGCTGCCTCTCCTCTTCCGGGGGATCCTGGTAGCGGGGGCGTTCGCGTTCGCCCTCTCCTTGGGGGAGATGACCGCGGTGGCGATGCTCGCCCGACCGGGCCTCGTCACCATCCCCCTNTCCATTTACCACTTCCTCTCCGCCCGCCGGTTCGGGGCTGCCTCAGCCATGGCCACGCTGCTCATCCTGATTACCCTGGGGGCGATCCTCGTCTGGGAATATGCAGGAAGGAGGCTCATCTCCCGTGGCGAGGCTTGAGGCCAGGGGGCTCTCCAAGCGCTTCGGCGAGGTGGTGGCCGCCCAGGAGGTCTCCTTCCGGGTGGAAGANGGGGAGCTCTTGGCACTGCTCGGACCATCGGGTTGCGGGAAGACCACGGTGCTCCGCATGTTGGCCGGGCTCGAACGGCCGGACGCGGGCACCGTGTGGCTGGACGGCCGGGACGTCACCCCCCTCCCCCCCGAAGCCCGAGGTATGGGGCTCGTTTTTCAGAGCTACGCCCTGTTTCCCCACCTCACGGTGGCGGGGAACGTAGCCTACGGGCTCCGCTTCGCACGGGGCCTCTCGCGAAGAGAGCGCCTGGCCCGGGTGCGGGAGCTCCTCGCACTCGTGGGCCTCTCCGGCTACGAGCGAAGAAAACCCCACCAGCTCTCCCAGGGGGAGCGCCAGCGGGTGGCTCTGGCCCGGGCCCTGGCCCCCCGGCCCCGGGTCCTACTCCTGGACGAGCCACTATCCGCCCTGGACGCCGCCCTGCGGGTCCAGCTCCGGGGAGAGGTCCGGGGACTCCTCAAGCACATCGGGATCACGGCCGTCCACGTGACCCACGACCAAGAGGAGGCCCTGGCCATCGCCGATCGGGTGGGGGTAATGCGCGCGGGACGCCTTGAACAGATAGACGCCCCCGAGGTTCTGTACCGGGCTCCTAAGACCCCCTTCGTGGCCACCTTTCTGGGGAGGGCGAATCTCTGGCCCGGGGTGGTGGTCTCCGCCTCCACAGGTGAAGTCGTGGTGGAAGTGGAAGGGGAACACATCCCCGCCCGGGGCGAGGGCGCGCCCGGGTGCGAGGTTTATGTCTTCTTCCGGCCGGAGGACATAGTCCTGGACGAAGGGTCCCACGAGGCCGAGGTGGAGAAGGTGGAGTTCCTGGGGGACCGGTGGGAGGTCCGCGCCCGCTTTCGGGGGCTTCCCCTGCTCCTTTANTCCCCGAGGTCGCGCCGGGGAGGGGAGCGCTTGAGGTTCAAGTTCTCCACCCCCCCACGTCTCCTCCCCTGTCCGGCCGATCGGCTATGATCTCGGCCAGCCCATGCGTGTCCTGGCGAGGAAAGCGGCAGAGGAATGGTTATTCGCGGCCAGCCTGCTCGGCCTCCTCGCCTCCTCGCTCGCCCTCCACAGGCTTCCCCACTACACCCCAGACGACTTCCATGTGGCCTTCGTTCTGCTCGTGTTCCTAGTCATCATCAGGGGCCTGGAGAAAAGCCGTTTTCTCACCTGGCTCGCGGTCAAGCTGAGCGCCGGAAAACACCTAGCCTTGCGCCTGGTGGTCCTGACCGGCGTTCTCTCCACCCTTATCACCAACGACGTGACCCTCATCGTGGTCGTGCCCCTGACGCTGGCCTTGGACATCGAGGGCGTGGAGAAGGTCATCATCCTGGAGACCATCGCGGCGAACGGGGCCTCGGCTCTGACGCCGTTTGGGAACCCGCAGAACCTATTCATCTANTACCACTTCGGCCTCCAAGCGGGGGAATTCGTGGGGGCGATCTTCCCCTTCGCTCTCGTCTCCTTGGCCTTCGCGACGCTCCTGGCGGGCACGGTGAAGGCCCGNCCCAGGACGCTGACCTTGCCGGCGGTGGAAAGGGACGCCTATCTCTACCTCACTCTCTTCGGGTTCTTCCTCCTCGCCGCCCTCAAGGTGCTGCCACTGTGGGTGGGGGCGATCCCTCTCCTTTACGCCCTCGTCAGAGACCGGGCCGCCCTCGGGGTGGATTACTTCCTCCTCTTCACTTTCCTCTGTTTCTTCGGGTTCACCGACAACCTGATGCACGCTCTGAGGCCTGAGCTGCAGGACCCAACGAGCGTGTTCGTCTATTCCGCCGTGGCAAGCCAGCTCATCAGCAACGTCCCGAGCACGCTCCTTCTCGCGGACTTCACCTCCAATTGGCGGGCCTTGCTCTGGGGCGTGAGCGTGGGGGGCTTCGGTACCCTGCTCGGCTCTCTGGCCAGCCTTATCTCATACAAGCTTTACTTAAGGAGACGTTCAGAACCCCGTCGTTATCTCGCGAAGTTTCACCTCTACAGCTTCGCGGCCTTGACCCTCGGCGTCCTGGTCTATTTCACGCTCAGACCAGGTGGGTAGACAACTCTCAGGCAAGCCACATGGGATCGGGCTCTATCTTGGCCCCGGGAGGCGGCTCGGGCAGGGCCCGCCTGAGCTCCTCCACTATTCCCTTTCCGCCCTTGAGGAGGAGGTGCCAGCGGGGAGTCCCTCTCCGAGGGAGAAGCCGAGCCGGCCCCAGCACCTCAAAACCCTGGGAGGTGAGCTCCTCCCCCAGCCGGATGGCCTTCTCCTCCGCCCCCTTCCCCTCCACCAGGATCCGCACCAAGCGTGAAAACGGGGGATAACTTAAGGCCTCGCGGAAGCTGAGTTCGTCCCGGTAAAAGGCCTCATAATCCCCCCGAGCCGCATGCCGGATGGCGTAGTGGTCCGGCTGGTCCGTTTGCACGATCACCTCGCCGGGCTGCTCTCCCCGGCCGGCGCGGCCGGCGGCAGCGGAGACAAGTTGGAACGTGCGTTCCCCGGCTCGGAAGTCAGGGACCGAGAGGAGCCCGTCAGCGTTGATTACCCCTACCAGGGTAATACGGGGGAAGTCAAGTCCCTTTCCCACCATTTGCGTCCCAACGAGGACGTCGATCTCCCCTTTGGCCAGGGCGGCCAGGATCTCCCCCCGCCTTGGCGCGGTCTCCGTGTCCAGGCGCGCCACGGCCGCGCTGGGGAAAAGCCGGCGTACCTCGTGTTCCACCCTCTCCGTCCCCAGGCCGAACATGCGAAACCGTTGGCCGCCGCAGGCAGGGCAGCTCGGCTCGGAGAAGGAACAGCCGCACACATGGCAGCGGAAAGTGCGCTCGGCCAGGTGGAACACTAGCGGGACTTCACAACCCGGACAGCGGAGGACGGCCCCACAACGGCGACAGGTTGCCCCAGTGAAAAACCCCATGCGGTTGAGGAAAAGGAGCACCTGCCCCCCCTGGGCGAGGTGTTTCTCCATGGCCTCACGGAGCTCCTCCCCGATCACCGCCTCCCCCCGGGGGACGAGTCGCACCTCGGGCGGGGCTCCCGCTACCCGCTGCGAAAGCCGCAAAAGACGGATCTCGCCCCGCTCGGCCCGGAAGAAGGTCTCGACCTGGGGGGCAGCTGAGCCCAAGAGCACGACCACCCCTTCCCGCCCGGCGCGCAGCTCCGCCACCCGCCGGGCGTGATAGTAGGGGGCCATATCCGCCTGCTTGTAGGCCGGCTCTCCCTCCTCGTCGAGGACAATGAGCCCCAAGTCCCTCAAGGGGAGGAAGACGGCGGAACGCGTGCCGGCCACGGCCCTGACCTCCCCCTGCAGGGCCCCCTCCCACACCCGCCACCTCTCGCCGGGGGGAAGGTCTCCGAAGTAAAGTGCCACGTCCTCCCTCAGGGCCGCCTCGGCCCGGGCCCAAAGCTGGGGAAGGAGCGAGACCTCGGGCTCAAGGAGGGAACACCCCCTCCCCTCGGCCAGGTNCGCCTGGGCAACCCGCAGGTAAACCTCGGTCTTCCCCGCCCCCGCAGGGCCAAAGAGCAGGAACTCCTCGCCCTCCCTTGCCTCCGTCACTGCCTCCACCGCACGGCGCTGCTCCTCCGTAAGGGAAAACTTGCGGCGCGGCTCCCTCAGGGAAAAGGAAAACGGCAGCGCTTCCGCCCGGAGAAGGCCCTTCCCCACCAGGGCGGCCACGGTGGACGGGGACACACTGGCCCGGCGGCGGAGCTCGTCACCCGCCACCGGGCCCTGCAGGGTAACGGCAAGGACCCGCGCCTGGGCCGGGGCCCGGCGCTCAAGCCTCGTAAGGAGCTCCTGGGCCTCCGCCTCGGGGACGGCAAGGGTGTACCTCTTGGCCCGGGGACGGGCCTGTGAGGGCACGAGCTTGCCCAGGGCAAGGCCCAGGGAGACGAACGATTCCCGGGCCACCTCCTCGATAAGGGAGAGGCCGGAAGGAGAGAGGACTGGCCCTGCGGAGCGGAGTATTTTCTGAAGCCTCCCCGGGTAGCTCGAGGACTCCTCCAGGGCCACGACGACCCCCCACAGGCGCCGCCGACCTAGGGGCACCTGCACCCGGTGTCCGAGGGTGACTTCCATCCCCTCGGGCACCAGGTAATCGAACGGCTCCCCGCGAGGGATAGGAAGCGCAACCCGGGCGATCACGCCTGGCCAGCCTCCCTGCGCTTGAGGTAGCTGATCGCACCACGGGCCGACATGATGAGGTCCTCCCTCGCTCCAGGATCGTCCACTGGCCATCCCTCGCCGGCGAGCTCGGAAACTAGCGCCTCCACCGCCTTCGCCTCGTCCCCACTGGCCCCGTCCAGGGCCCGCTGCACGCGCTCCACCCACCAGGGGAGAAGGCGGGCGTACTCGGCCAGGCTCCCCCCATCCTCCCGGGGGCCGTAGTGGGTGTAGAGGATCAGCCGTGGCCCCAGGGCGGAGAGCTTTTCCAAGGTGGCAAGAGAAACCGCGAGGTCGAAGCTCGGAGGAGGCGTGGCTGGGATGAGCCGCCCGGACAGCCACAAACCCGCCGCGTCCCCGGTGAAGAGG
>MTNI01000062.1 GCA_002011415.1 Candidatus Acetothermia bacterium JdFR-47 | reverse complement strand
GCGGTGGGGAGCTCAGCCGGGGCGCACCTGGCCGCTCTCTTGGGAACCGCACCGGAAAGCCTTGGATCCTGCGGGAATCCCGCCGTGCCATCCCGGGTGCANGCGGTGGTCGCNCTGTTNGGNCCCATGGACCTTACCCTCGCTGCCCAGTACCAAGACGCGGCACAGGTGGTGGCCGATTTCCTCGGCGCCACCTACGCCGATGATCCGGGGCTGTGGCAGGCAGCCTCCCCCATCACCTGGGTCAGCCCGGACGATCCGCCTTTCCTTCTGATCCACGGTACCGCCGACACCGTGGTCCCGCCGGAGCACTCCCAGCTCATGGCGGATGCCCTGCGGAACGCCGGCNTGGAACACGCNCTGNTNCTCATCCCAGGTGCCGGCCATGGCCTCCATCGGCCCCTGACGAGTCCCTCTGCTCAGAGGGCGCTCAAGGCCATGGAGGTCTTCCTCGCCCGGCACCTCGGACCTTAGAAAGCCTCGTGGTTCCCGGGCTTAGATCAGGGGGTTTCCTGTTCCTCTTCCTCGGGCTGTTGGGGTTGGAGGATGCCCTGAAGGAGCCGCTTTAGCGTTTCGGAGAGCTCAGAAGGGACCGCGCGGCCTGCCGCCCCCTGGATCAGCCGTGCGGCGGCCTCTTCCACCTGCTTCTTGAGCTCGGCGTAGTCTCCTGAGAGAGGGATCTCGCCCCCAGGGCCCAGGAGGTCGATCCTTGCGCCCAGCTCCTCGATGGCCCCGGCAAGCTCGCGGCGGCCCGCCATGATGAGCCCCTGGCGCGCGATCTCAAGCAGCGGCCTTTCCCCGCGGAGGCGGGGGGCCGCCGCCGGCCCGTCCACCGCAAAGCCCAGTACGATCGGGAGGTCCGCCGCATAGCGGTTCAACCCTTCCACCGCAGCCGCCGAGAGCTCGGGGGAAAGCCCGAACAGCGTCCGCCCCTCGCGCTCGGCGAGCTGGAGGCCGGAGAGGACCAAGGACACCTCGCCCTTCACCTCGCCCCCGCTCACCGCAAGCTCCGCGGTCAGGGTGGCCCGCCCGGAGAGGACTTCCACCGGAAGAGTGGTCGCATAAAGCGCAGTCAGGCGCGCAAGGTCGACCTCCCGCAGCTCGAGCTGGTAGCGGTGGAAAGGCACCTCGCCGCGGTCGTCGAGCACGGCCGATACCGAGAAGGCGGAATCCGGATCGTCCCCCAGCTTCCCCCACAGGCGGAAGGCCACGGGATCGCGATTCAGGCGAGCGGGGAGGGCGAGGTTCTCGATCTCCACCTCGAGCGCGGTGATGGGAGGAAGCCCCTCCCCGGGGTCGCGCACGTCCTCCAGGGTGAGGTGGAGCCGGCCGATCTCGAGCTCTTCCACGGCGAAGGTGGGCTTAAACGGCGGAAAAGCCCGGCCGCCGGCGTAACGGGAAAGATCCGGCCGAGGCTTCTTCGGCCCAGGCTGGAGGAGGTACTCTGCGAACTTGCGCAGGATGGTAAGCCAATCCACCTTGTCCGCGTACTGGGCTGCCCACTTGAGGTATCCTTCCGCGTTCCAGCCTTGCGTGAAGTCGTCGACGTTCAGGGTGCCGTCCTCCTCGCGCACCACGTGAAGGTGTACCTCGTCGATCTTGACCGCGTTGAACACGACCCTCTTTTCGAGGAGCGCGAGCATCCCCGCGTCCAGGGTGAGGGTGGGGATCACGAGCACGTTCTCCTCCGGCCGGCCGGGGTCCTGCACCGAAAGTTCAGAGAGGAGGAGCTGCCCGGTGAAGAGGTTAAAAGAGCTCTCCTCTACTTGCACCTCGCCCCCGATGATGAACGAAGCGGCGGAGGTGGCGATGCGGCCAGCGAAGAAGGGCACGATGAGGGCAGCGAGGAGGTAACAGATCCCGTACAGGATGGGAAGAGCGATGAGCATCTCCTTGCGCACGTAGCGGAAGGGCCCCCACGGGGGCTTCGCCAGCTCGTACTTCGCTTCCCCTCCGGCGAAGAGCCAGCGCAAAAAGCGCACGAAGCGCCGCCCGCGGAGCCGCTGCGAGATCTTCCACCCGGCCACCCACGCAGAAAAGGAACGGCGGTACTTGATCACAAGGGTGCGCACCAGGAAGAAGACCGGCACGGCGAGCGCAAGAGAAATGACCTCGCTTCCGAGGAGGAGGTACCGATTGAGCCCCATGGGGGCCAGCACCGGAAGGTAGGAAACCGTTCGCCAAAGACCGTACAGGGATTGGCTATCGAGGAGTGCCCGCCCGATCGCGTAGCTCGCAGGCGCCAGGGCAAAGGAGAGGAGCTTGAACAGCCCCATGGAGAGGAGGAATGCGCTGAAACTCAGGCGAAAAAGGAGTGCCAGGGTGATGGGGATGATCACGTGGAGCCCCATGGGCGGAAGGCCGGCGAAGATCCCCAGGGCAAAGGCGAACGCGATCTGACTTGGCGAAAGCGACGACTTCAGGATCTTCAGCACCTTCCTGACCGGCGACCACGGCAAAAGCGCCATCTACCCCTACCCCCCAACACTGCACCGCGTCGCACCACGCGTAGTCAGAAAACGATGCTGATTTTCTGGTTCGCCTTCTTCTCGGGTAGCAGGCGATGACACGGTTTCAAACACCAACGTTATGCGACCCACGGTACCAAGTTACAGAACTAGCCTGCTAAGTTTCCCCGCCTCCCGATCAGGCGCTTGGGAGCTCCTTCAACACTTCGAATATTCGCCGCCCCGGTGCCCTCTGGGTGATGCTGCTTAGAGCCTCCTCAAGTTTAGGACCCGCTTTTGCGAGGGCCGCCTCGGCGTCCTCCTTCGACTCCCACAGACTCAACCCCCCGTACTTACCAGCCGCCTCGTCTCCGAAGAGCGTTGCACCTTTAAATCCCTTCGACTCCTGGAGGACAGGGGCGAACTGATCACACAGCTTCTCCGCTGTAGAACGCATTCCCGGCTCCAAAGTAAATATGGTCAACCACGCATACATATTACTCCTCCTTTCAACGAACATTCCATGCTATCCCCATGGGCCGCACAACTTTTACAGGGTAGAACAGGCTTTGCCCCACCCCCTGTTCACACCTTGCGGAAGTTAAGGCGCTAGCAAAAGTCAATCACTGGACGGGTGGCACTTGCTCCATTCGTCACAAACCATGTCCGAGTGATCAAATGAAAAGGTCTGTAAAATGCCTCACCCCCGCTGTAAAACCAGAATAGCATGGCTTTATATCGCTTGTCAAGCGAGGAGGGCAAGGCTGAAGGCCTCAGCCACATGACCTAATGCGGGGTACCTCTACACCTATTGAGCTGAATTCTGAACGGAGGTCTGGGCGTAAAAACCTGTGCAGCGGGGATCTACTTGAAAGATAGCTTTTTGTCACGCACATCAGGCCAAGCTCAGGTTTCCACAGGCCTACGTTAGTCCTCCTGGAGCCAGTCGCGGAGCTTGCGCTTGATTCTCCTCGAGCTTCTTTCCCAGCTCCTCCCACTCCGCGTCGGCCTCCCCCTCAGCCCACCGGATCAGCGCTTGTTTGATGCGGGACTCCACCTTGCGGCCGATCTCCTCCAAGTCGCGCACCCTACGGCGGAGGAGCACATACCGACTGGCCCCGATCCCCACCCAGGCGAACAGGAGCGACACCAAGAACCAGAGCCCAGCTGCCTGGAGGTAGCTCAAGGGCTTAAAAAGGCCCAGGTGGCCATACACGATGGAGTTCCATAGCATTTGGATGACCCAGCTGAAGAAGAAAAACGCGGCGATCCCTCCGCCCGTCACAAGCCCGATGATCAAACGCATTTCCCATCACCTCCCGAAGTCGCCCAATTGTAGGGCCACACCGCCAGTACGAACGTAATGTACGTTACGCTCAGCGCCATCTGCGCCACAGGCGGGAGCTGGCCCCGATCCCCACCCAGGCGAACAGGAGCGACACCAAGAACCAGAGCCCCGCTGCCTGGAGATAGCTCAAGGGTTTAAGCAGGCCCAAATGTCCGTAGACGATAGAGTTCCATAGCATTTGGATCACCCAACTGAAAAAGAAAAACGCGGCCACACCCCCGCCGGTCACAAGGCCGATCACGGTATACACGTTACCCCTCCTTTCGCAGATGCTGGGGCATTGTAGCAGGGAGCGGACAAGCGAAACCAAATGTAATGCAGATTACGCTCGCTTGCGGGCCGGGGCCCATAGGGCGCAGATGGCCTCGATCACCAGCTTGGCGGCGGTGACCGCCGACACCCCGGAGGGATCGTAAGGCGGTGCCAGCTCCACTAGGTCCATCCCCACCACGCGGAAGGGGCGCAGGGCCTTGAAAATACCTATCACCTGGTGGTAGGAAAACCCCCCAGGCTCGGGGTTGGTGACCCCAGGGCATAGGGCGGGGTCCAAAGCATCCAGGTCCAGGGAGAGCCACACGGGGAGGGCCGGGTCGAGCCGCTCAGCGAGTTCCTCCACCCTCGCAAACACGGGCTCATCCACCTCTCCCCCGTAAAACGAGCGGGCTCCTACGATGATGAGCCCCTCCACCACCTCCTGGCAGCGCCGGAGCACGGTGGCGTGGCACACCCGGGCCCCCTCGTACTCGTCCCGCAGGTCCGAATGTGCATCCAAGGCGAGGAGCTGCAGCTTCCCCACTGCGGCCTGGGCCCCCCGCACCGCCCCCAGGGTGATCGTGTGCTCCCCACCAAGGACCACCGGCGCCTTCCCGGCCCGCACGATCCTCCCCACCTCCCGCTCCACCGAGTGGAGCACATCGGAAAGCGAGGCATGGGGATCCAGATCCCCAAGGTCGCACACACCGATCTCGGAAAGGTCGGCCTGGAACAGAGCCGAATAGGACTCCACCGAATCAGATGCCAAACGGATCGCCGCCGGGGCCTGGGCCGGCCCACCTCGGTATGACACAGTCCTCTCAAGTGGGACCCCGAGGATCACGACCTCTGCTGCCTCATAGGGGCGATCTGCGGCCAGGAAGGAAAGGGGACGGGTGCTCATCGGGAGGCGCTCGCCGGGGTTCCGGCCAGGATCTCCTCCACGAACCGGGGGAGGACGAAGGCGGCCCGGTGTAAGGCCGGTGAGTAATAGCGGGTGACAAGGCCGCGGGCGGCGAACCTGGTTTCAAGTTCGGGTTCGGCCTCCCGAAAGTCCGAAAGCCCCGCCAGCACGTACGCCCACATCCCAGAAGGGTAGGTGGGTACAAACCCCAGGTACACCCCCACGTGGGGGAACCCCAGTTTCAGTCGCTCCACCACCTGGGCGAGCTCCTGGGGCCAGTAAAAGGGCGTGCCTGCCTGGAGGGCAAGAAGGCCCCCTTCTCTCAAGGCCCCGCGGCAGGCCGCGAAAAAGCTCTCCGTGAACAGTGCCTCTCCCGGGCCGANGGGGTCGGTGGAATCCACCAAGATCACGTCGAAGGAAGCCTCGTGCCGGGCCACGTACTCCTCGCCCGGGGTAATCACGACCTTAGCCCGGGGATCGTCAAAGGCGCCCTGATGCACAGAGGACAAATGCTCTCGGGAGGCCTCGATCACCTCGCGGTCGATTTCCACCAAAGTCGCCTCCTCCACCGTGGGGTGGCGCAATACCTCCCGCAGAGTGCCCCCATCGCCGCCCCCCACCACCAAGACGCGNCGGGGCAACTCATGGGCGAGCATGGCCGGGTGCACCAGCATCTCATGATAAAAAGGCTCGTCCAACTCGGAGAGCATGATCTTCCCGTCCAGGGCCAGCACCCGGCCGAGCTCCTCTGTCTCGGCCAGCTCCAGCTCCTGGAGGGATGTTCTCCGACGGACGAGCCAGCGCCTTACTCGAAGGCAAAAGCTTACGCCTTCGGTCTGCCTCTCACATAACCAGTCTCCGCTTCGTCTTCCTCCGGCGCTCATAGCTGGATTCCTCTTTTGATCTCCAGCACCTCTACGCGCTGGGGCCGGAAGAGCTCGCGGAAAACCTCCACGGCGGCCTCGGGGATCGCCTTGTCCCCACAGGTGAACACGTCCAGGGCCACGTAGGAGAGCTCAGGCCAGGTATGGATCGAAATGTGGGACTCGGCGATCACCGCCACCCCGGACACCCCGTGGGGGTTAAACGTGTGAACCTGGATGTCCAGGCCAGTGGCGTTCGCCCGATCGACGGCCTCCTGGAGAGCCTTCCGGATCTCCTCCGGCTCATTGAGGTTGCGCTCGCACCCCCAAAGTTCGACCACGAGCTGCCTCCCGAGTGCTTTCATTTTCACCTCCTCCCCCGGGTTGCTTTGGGCACACACAAGCGGCCCCTTTGGGGATATCCCCAAAAGGGCCGTGCCACCTCCCGGGTACAGTGGCTTGTTCACAGGGTAAATTTTAGAAGAAAAGACACGCGGCGACNACACCTCCACACCGCTCCACCCGGTGCTCGGCGGCCGCTACGCGCACCTCCGAAAGCTCAAGACCCCGCATCCTAAAGGCCTCCTCAACCTTGGCGCGGGCTTCTGCNANTGCCTGGGCCTGGGATTCGCCTTGGGCCTCCATTATCACCCCGAAGCCATCCGGGGCCCTGCCCACGGCCACGGCCGCGGCCAACCGGGCCCCCGGGGTGGAGGAAGAGGCAGCGCTGTACACCACCAGNGCGAACGCCCCCCGGGGGAGGGCAGGCGGGGACTCCACCAGCTCCACGTGAGGGGGTATGATGCTCGTGACCCGCACCAGGTTGAGGTCCCCGATCCCCGCGGCAAGGAGNGCCCCGTCGAAGGCGTTGAGCTCGGTCGCCCCCTCCGCGGCCCCAGCGACAAGACAGGCTTGCTTTATATCGTTCGGNATCATCTCGGCTCCTCCTAGCTAGGTTGTGGCTGCTTCTGGATCGGTGAAGATATCGCCCTCGAGGCGCTCGTTCGCGACTTTGGGCGGCTCCACGAGCTCGATGCGGATCAGGACCGAACGGTACCAGGGCTCGTTCCGGCCCGGAACCCGCTGTACAGGCAAATGCTCCCAGGAGCGCATGGTCTCGATGTAGGGCCAGTTGACGTAGTCGTGGAAGTCGTCCCTGAGGTCGGTGAGGACCGCCCCGGCGGAGAGGAGTTCCCGCTGGATGGCCCGCCACTTGGCGAGGGAGGCCTCCCTGCGAGTGAGGCCCATGTATCCGGCGCTGCCCGGCCCCTTCAAGGCGGAGATGCCGCGGCCGGCGAAGGCCAAAAAGCCCCGCAACGATTCGGTGGGATCACAGAAGAAGGTGTCGAAGGCCGAGACCAGCTCCCCCGGGAGCGGCTCCCTGAGGTCGTGGCGCAGCACTTCGACTTTAAGCCCTTCGGCCCGGGCCACGTCTCGCACGAAGNCCACGATGCGNTCGTCGATGTCCAGCATCACCACCCGCTTGGGCGCGCCCGTGAGCGCCGCGGCCAGCGACACCAGGTCATCGTCTCCCAGGACCAGGAGCTCCTTTCCCGCCAGGTCCCCCCGCGCCCACATGAAGGCGATCCGGTACAGGGTGCTCTCCTCGGTGACGTAGCCCTGGTCGTAGTCCTGAATGGCCTCGGGGCGGGATGCAGCGATCTTCCGGAACCGCTCGGCCACCTCAGCCACGGGGCCGAGCTCCACGCCCCGCCCGCCGCAGCGGGGACAGCGCAGCTCCAAGGCCTCAGCGATGTCCGCGTCCTGGACGAGCCTTCGGCCGACTTGGGTAAGCCTGACCCGGCCCCCGGTGAAATCGACCCAGCCGGCGTCCCGCATGACCTTCAGGGCCTCACATAGGGACATCACCGGGACGTCGGAGAGGTCGATGATCCGCCAGATGTCCTCGGAAGCTAGCGCCGCGGAAAGGATGCGCTCAGCATCCCGCTCGGTGAACGCGAGCGAGGTCCGTTGCCGGACCTGCTCAGCCACCTCGCGTAGGTTCATTTCCACCTCCTCGCTCTCTACAGGTTCACACTCAGGATGAGGAGGATACCCGAGGATCCCCAAGGCCGCTACAGCACGAGGAGCTCGTCCTTGGGGAACGAGGACAAGATCTCGCAGCCGTCGGGACGCACCACCACCAGGTCCTCGATGCGCACCCCGAACTTCCCCGGGAGGTAAACCCCTGGCTCCACGGTCACCACCATCCCCGACTCCAGCGTGTCCTCGGAGGTGGGGGAGAGGCGTGGCCCCTCGTGCACTTCCAGCCCCACCCCGTGCCCAAGGCCGTGGCCGAAACGCTCCCCGTGACCGGCGTCCTCGATCACCGCCCGGGCGGCGCGGTCCGCATCCACCCCCGAGATCCCGGCCTGAACGGCCTCGATCCCGGCTCGGTTGGCCGCGAGCACGAGCTCGTAGATGGCCCGGGCCTCCGGCGCCGGCCGCCCCAGGGCCACCACCCGGGTGAGGTCGGCGCAGTACCCATCTACTTTGGCCCCGACATCGAACAGCACCAGATCCCCTTCGGAAAGCTCCCGCTCGCCCGGGACGTAGTGGGGCATGGAGGAGCCCTCCCCGAAGGCGATGATCAGGTCGAAGGCCACGTCGTCAGCGCCGCTTTTGCGGTACCACATCTCGAGCTCCAGGGCTACCTCGCGCTCGGTCATCCCCGGGCGGAGCCGACCCAAGATCCACCTCAGGCCCTCGTCCGTGAGCTCGGCCGCGGCGGCAATCTGCTCCACCTCCTCGGGATCCTTCACCCGGCGCAACGTCTCCACCCAACCGTCCACGGGCACGAGCTCCACCCCGCGGGCCTGGCGCTCGAGCTCCCGGTAGAGATACAGGCTGGTCGTCTGGGTACCGATGCCCACTCGCTTTAACCCCAGGGACGAAAGGCGATCGGCGAGCCAGCCGATCCAGCGACCCTTGACCTCCTCGATGGGAAGGCCCGCCACCTCTCGGCCAGCCCGCTCCGTGTACCGGGAATCGGTGGCGAACACGATCTCTTCCCCCAGGATGAGGATGCCGAACGTCCCGGTGAAACCCGTGAGATAACGCAAGTTCGGCCGGTCGGAGCCCTCGACGTTGATCACCAGAAACGCGTCCAGTCCCTCTTTCCGCAAGCGCTCTCGGAGCTTTCCCCTCCTGGTTTCGTAGTTCACTCGCTCCCCTTTCGCTGGTTCAGGTGTATTCAGAAACCTGCACGTTCTTTCCCCCATTCTAGGAAGGGATTTTTTCGTTGTCAAAGGGGCTTCCTCGCCTCTATAATCCNAGCTATGACCCTGGAGGAGCTGAAAAAAGAGGCGGAGACATTGAGGGCGGCTTGGGCCGAGGCTATAGGGGGCGCAGCCGACCCGGAGAGCCTGGAGGCGGTGCGGGTCAAGTTCCTGGGGAGGAAGGGCCACCTCACCCGTCTCCTTTCCGCCCTGAAGGAACTCCCCCCCGAGGACCGGGCCCAGGCTGGCCGAATCCTGAACGCCCTAAAGCAGGAGATCACCCAGGAGCTCGAAGCCCGGGGCCGGGAGCTCGAGGCCCGGGAGAGGGAAAAGCGCCTGGCCGCCGAATACTACGACTTCACCTTGCCCGGCCGCTGGCGGCCCTTGGGACACCTCCATCCTCTGACCCAGGTGCGCCTGGAAATCGAGGACATCTTCATGCGCATGGGGTTCGATGTCGCGAGCGGCCCTGAGGTGGAGGACGACTACCACAACTTCGAGGCCCTGAACATCCCCGAGGACCACCCCGCCCGGGACGAGTGGGACTCCTTCTACATCGACGACCGCCGGCTCCTCCGCACCCACACCTCCCCGGTCCAAATTCGGGTGATGAAGTCCCGGAAGCCCCCGGTGCGCATCATCTGCCCCGGACGCTGCTACCGCCGAGACACCCCCGACGCCACCCACTCCCCGGTGTTCCACCAGGTGGAGCTCCTGTGGGTAGAGGAAGGGCTTACCATGGCCAACCTGAAGTGGATCATCGAGGTGTTCGTCCAGGAGTTCTTCGGCCCGGGCTACGAGATGCGGTTCTCCGCCGATTTCTTCCCGTTCACCGAGCCCTCAGCCCAGGTGCACATCCGCCGTCCAGGCGGGGGGTGGCTGGAGATCATGGGGGCGGGGATGGTGGACCCAGCTGTGCTCACCGAAGTGGGCTACGACCCGGAGAAGGTGACCGGGTTTGCGTTCGGCCTCGGGATCGAGCGCATGGCCATGCTCCGCTGGGGGATCGAGGACATCCGCCTGTTCTTCCAGAACGACATCCGATTCCTGTCCCAGTTCTGAAGCCAAGGGCGTGCCGTCCCGGCCCGGGGTGGGTAAAGTGAAAGGGCCGCCCGGAGGCCGGGGTGGCGTGCCCACGATGAACCTGGAACAGGTCTGCCGCACTTGGGGGCTCCCCCTTGAGATAGCCGACGCCCTGCGCCGCTCCGGCGTCGAGGACCTGTATCCACCTCAGGAGGCGGCGCTCTCCGCCGGGGCCTTGGCCGGAGAGAGCCTGGTCCTGGCCGCCCCCACCGCCTCGGGAAAGACCCTGGTGGCCGAGCTCGCCATGCTTCAGGCGGTGTTCGTGCGCGGGGGCCGGGTGCTGTATGTGGTCCCATTGCGGGCCCTGGCGAGCGAAAAGTACGAGGACCTGCACGGAAAATACGCCTCCCTGGGGGTCAAGGTGGGCCTCGCCACCGGGGACTACGACCGCACCGACCCGCGACTCGCCGACTACGACGTGCTCGTGGTCACAAACGAGAAGGCCGACTCCCTCCTCCGGCACCGGGCAAGCTGGCTACTGGACGGGCTCTCCCTGGTGGTGCTGGACGAGGTACACCTCCTCGCCGACCCCAGCCGCGGCCCCACCCTGGAGGTGTTGGTGGCAGCCTTGAGGCACGCCCGGCCGGAGCTCCAGCTCCTGGCGCTCTCGGCCACCATCCGCAACGCCGAGGAGATCGCGGACTGGCTGCGCGCAAAAGCCGTGATCAGCGACTTCCGCCCCGTGCCCCTGAGGACCGGGGTGTACCTCGCGGGCGAGCTCCTCCTCTCCGACGGCACGAGAAGGAAGGTGGAGGGGGAACTGGGCCCGGTGTTCGACCTGGTCTTGGACGTGGTTCAGGAGGGGGGGCAGGCCCTAGTGTTCGTGGCCACCCGACGCTCGGCCCAGGCCCTGGCCAGGCGCCTTTCCCGCCCACTCTCCGGCCTCCTTTCCGAGGAAGAGGCGCAGGAGCTCTCGACCCTGGCACAGCGGATAGAAAGGGCTCTGGACGAGCCCACCCCCATCTGTCGGGAACTTTCGGCTTGCGTCCGCGGCGGGGTGGCCTTCCATCACGCGGGCCTGCACCACGCCCAGAGGAAGGCCGTGGAGGGAGCGTTCCGGGGACGGCTTCTCAGGGTCCTCTGCACCACCACCACGCTCGCGGCCGGGGTGAACCTCCCCGCCCGGCGGGTGATCATCAGAGACGTGCGCCGCTATCAGGCCCCTTACGGGTCCGCCTACATCCCCACCTTGGAGTTCCACCAGATGGCGGGGCGGGCGGGCAGGCCGGGCTTGGACCCCCACGGGGAGGCGGTGCTCGTCGCCAAGGACGAGGCAGACCGCGATGAGCTCCTGGTGAGGTACGTGCTCGCCCCGCCGGAGCGGATCGCCTCTCAGCTCGCCTCCTCCGGGACCGTCCCCGCCCACGTGCTGGGGGCTATCGCCGCAGGCTATGCCCGGGCCCGGGAGGGGCTGCGGGAGTTCTTCTCCCTGACCTTGCTCGCTCACCAACGCGGGCCCGAGGAGCTCTCCTTCGCCCTGGAGGAGGCGCTCCGTTTCCTCGTCGAAGAGGGGATGGTGATGGAATGGCAGGGGATGCTCCTTGCCACCCCGTTCGGGGAGCTCGTGGCCCGCCTCTACATCCACCCCCTGTCTGCGGTGGTCCTGAGGGACGGCCTCACCGAAGGGCAGGCCCGCGGCCTGTCGGAGCTTTCGCTCCTCCACCTCGTCGCCCATACCCCGGACATGGAGCGCCTCCGCCTTCGGCGGGCGGACCTGGAGGAGCTGCCCCTGGTGGTGGAACGGGAGGAATTCCTGGTCCCGGTGCCTCGGCCTGGCTCCCACGAGTACACCGAATTCCTGTCCGAGGTAAAGACGGCACTGGCGCTCTCCGCTTGGATCTCCGAGGCCCCAGAGACGGAGCTTCACCGCCGGTTCGGCCTCGGCCCCGGGGACACGTACCGGCTCAGGGAGGAGGCGGAGTGGTTGCTCTACGCGGCCCAGAGAATCGCGGGGCTGTTTCGGCTTGCCCCCGGCCCCTTGTCCGTGCTCAGGACGCGGGTGCGGTACGGGGTGCGGGAGGAGCTCCTTGAGCTCGTGCGGCTGAAAGGGGTGGGACGAGTCCGCGCCAGGGCCCTGTATGACGCCGGCTTCCGGGACCTTGCCTCCATCGCCCGGGCGCGCCCCGAAGACCTGGCCCGCGTCCCTCATCTTGGGCCGGGCCTGGCCCAGAAGCTCAAAGAACAGGCCAAATCGCTCGTCGGGTAATAGGGGCCGGGCGGGGGTGCCCGGCCCCTCGTGGCGTCAGGACCCCTTGAGCTCGGCGATGAGCTCCGGGGAAAGCTCGGTGAGGCCGCTTGGCCCCACGTGCACGAACCTACCCCCAAGCTGGAAAATCACATCTTCTCCCAGGGCCAAAATGGGCCCCAGTTCGGGGAACTCTGAGAGGAGGTGGAAGTAGGCATCGCTTAGGTATTCGATGTCAAGGGTCTCCGTACCCTCCCCGTGGGTGCTCTCGGTCCAAACACCGTCGATGAGGAGGAAAACCCTCCCCCCCACCTCGCGCACCGTGGCGAGCTCTTCGGCCAGCTCCGCCTCGGCGAGCTTCTGGGTGGAACGGGCGGCCATGACCGGCGCGGCCCCGGTGGCGGTGGCAGGGGGAATCGCCCACTGCTTGTCCTCCTCCACCAGGAACGAGGTATAGGGCGTGCCAATGCCGTACCGGGTGGCAAGCTCGATGATCTGGTTCACCAGCTCCTCTGACTCGCCCTCGAGGAGGATCACCTTGAGCAGGTAGCCGATCTTCCTCGAAGCCCACAGCCTGGGAAGGAAGGATGCCTCCGCAGCTTCTTTCGGAAACTCACGCTCGAACACGATGGCCTCCCGCTCCCCGCCCCGGCGACCGGACAGCACCACCCGCGCCGGCCCGGAGCCACTGTACCTGCCCACGAGGGTGAGCTGGCTCCCGTAAAACAGATCGGGTAGCTCCCGGGGGTACAGGTCGTACACGGTAACCCCTTGGATCTCGAGCTCGAGGTCCGTGAGGGCGGGCTCGGCGATCTTCAGGTAGAAGGAGGACAGGGCGCGCTCCAGGTCCTCATCTGGGGTCACATAGGTGGTGGTGCCCCGGTTGTGCTGGGCCAAAAGGTCCAACAGCTGGGTGTCGACGTCGTAGCCCACCCCGAAGGCGAACAGCCGCGCCCCAGCCATGTTTGCGGCGGTGATGTCCCGCACGATGGTGGCAGTGTCGGTGGGGCCGGCAGTGGGGAGGCCGTCGGTGAGAAAGATCACGTACTGAGGCCTGTCAGAGGGAGCGAGCCACTCCATGGCCCGACGCAGCGCCCCGTGGATGTTCGTCCAGCCGTCGGCGTAGACCCCGGCCACCGCGGCGACGGCCGCCGCCACCCGGGCGGGCGTGGCCAGCGCGAGACCTTCAGTGAGGGGGACGACCTCCTCGTTGAAGGTGATGACACCGAACCTGTCATCCTCTCCCAAGTGCTCGAGGATGAACTTGGCCGCCTCCTTCGCCTGCTCGATCTTCCGTCCCTCCATGGAGCCGGACCGGTCGATCACGAGCACCAGGTCCTTGGGAAGAGGCGCTTCCTCCCGGACCCGAGCCGGGGTGA
>MTNI01000179.1 GCA_002011415.1 Candidatus Acetothermia bacterium JdFR-47 | reverse complement strand
TAGGGTTTGGAGGAGGTGGTAGCCGTCGGCCCGGCGGCCCACGACTTTGAGCACCAGGTTCAGCTTGGCGTAGGCCAGGACCCGAAGGCGTTCCATACTACCTCCCCCCGTTTGATCACCGCGAGCACGAGGTCGTGCCCCACGAAGTAGGGGATCTCGGCGAAGTTCCCCGCGTCCCAGATCACGAGGTCCGCGAGCTTCCCCGGCTCCAGGGTACCTACTTCCCCAACGAGACCCACCGCCGCGGCCGCGTTCAAGGTAGCGGCGCACAGCGCCTCCTCCGGCGAGAGCCCGAGCTTCAGCACGGCGAGNGACATCACCAGGGGCAGGGAGGAGATGGGGCAGGAGCCGGGGTTGAAGTCGGTGCCCAGGGCCACTGGCACCCCGGCCTCGATGAGGTCCCGGGCCGGGGGATAGGGTTCCCCCAGGACGAAAGCCGTCCCGGGGAGGAGCACCGCCACCACCCCCGCCTTCGCCAGGGCCTCGATCCCCTCTTGGGAGANGTGCAAGAGATGGTCGGCGGAAGCGGCGCCGAGTTCAGCGGCTAGTTCAGCCGCCCCCACGTGGGCGAGCTCGTCGGCGTGGAGCTTGGGGGCAAGGCCGTGCTCCCTTCCCGCTTGGAGGATCCGGCGGGCCTCCTCCGCTGTGTAAAAGCCCCGGTCGCAGAACACGTCGCAGAAGCGGGCCAGGCCCGCGGCGGCCACGGCNGGGATCATGTCCTCGATGAGGCGGGCGATGTAGCTCTCCCGCGGTTCCCCTTCCGGNAAGGCGTGGGCCCCGAGGAAGGTGGGGACGATTGTGAGGGGGAGCTCCCTGGAAAGGCATCGGATGGCACGCAGCATCTTGAGCTCGTCCTCGGTGGTGAGGCCGTATCCGGACTTCACCTCCACGGTGGTGGTGCCCCACCGCAACATGCGCAGGAGGCGTGGCCGGGCGAGCTTTACCAGTTCTTCCTCACTGGCCCTTCGGACTGCNGCCACGGTGGTGAGGATCCCTCCCCCGGTGTAGGGCTCCCCCCGGGCGCGGGCGAGGAACTCCGCCACTCGGGAGCCGGCGAACACGGCGTGGGTGTGAGGATCGACGAGGCCGGGGGTAACGACACGCCCCTGGGCGTCGAGCGTGGTCCCGGAGAACGGTGGAGGCTTTCCCTCGCCCACCTCGGCGACCTTGCCGCCCTCAATGAGGACGTAGGCGTCGTGCAGGATGCGAACTTCCCCTTGGGTTTTCCCNGTGCGGGCGGAGCTCCCGGTGGGGGTGGCGAGCTCTCCGATCCCGTAGACGAGGAGGTCCATGGCCGTGGGATTATAGGAGTGACCCTACTCTTCCGACAAAGACGGAACCCTTGGGTGAAGGCGCGGCGGCGGCTATACTGACCGCGCCGTGATCGAGCTCGATGGACATAACCTCACCCCGCAGGTCGCTGAACAGGTGATCCTCGAGGGCGAGGAGGTCAAAGCCTCCCCCGAGGCCCTGGCGAGGGTGGAGCGGGGGCATCAAGTGCTCCTTGAGCTCGTGGCGGGNGGGGGGGCGATCTACGGTGTCAACACCGGCTTTGGGAAACTGAGCACGGTCGTCATCCCCGAGGAAGAGTACGGCTCAATCCAGGAAAACATCATCAGGTCTCACGCTACCGGGGTTGGCCCTCCGCTTCCCGACGAGGCGGTGCGGGGGATGCTGCTGCTGCGGGCCAATTCCCTGCTCTCCGGCCTCTCCGGGGTACGGCCCGNCTTGGTGGAGCTCCTTCTCGGGATGCTCAACGCCGGGGTGTACCCGGTGGTGCCGGAGCAGGGNTCGGTGGGGGCGTCCGGGGACCTAGTGCCCCTGGCCCACCTGTCCCTGGTACTCCTGGGGGAGGGCAAGGCGCGCTACCGGGGGGAGGAGCTTCCGGGAGGGGAGGCACTAGCGCGGGCGGGGCTTTCCCCCCTTTCCGGCTTGGCCCCTAAGGAGGGCCTGGCGCTCGTCAACGGCACGGCCTACATGCTGTCCTTGCTCACGCTGGCCTGGTCCCTCGGCTGGCGGGCCTTCCGGGCCGCCCTGGGGGCGGCGGCCCTCGCCTTCCAGGCCCTGCGGGGGAGGACCGCCCCCTTGGACGAGAACCTCCACCGCGCCCGCCCCCATCCTGGCCAGGTCCAGGTAGCGGCAGAGCTGCGTGAGCTCCTCGCTGGGAGCAAGCTCACCGATTCCTGGAGCGGGGACGTGCAGGACCCCTATTCCCTCAGGTGCCTTCCCCAGCTCCTGGGGCCGGTGCTGGAGACGCTGTGGTGGGTGGAGGGGCGCCTCAGGATCGAGATGAACTCCGCTACCGACAACCCGCTCATCTTTCCCGAGGGGAAGGCGGTGTCCGGGGGGAACTTCCATGGTGAGATCCTGGCGTTCTCTGCTGAGGCACTGACCTTGGGGCTCTCGGAGCTCGGGGCTTCCTGTGAGCGGCGGCTTGCCCTCTTGCTTTCGGCAGAGGACCGGGGGCTGCCGCCATTCCTCTCCCCGGAGCCGGGGCCTTCCTCAGGGCTCATGCTCTGCCAGTACACGGCCGCGGCCCTGGCGGCGGAGAACAAGGTGCTTGTGCACCCGGCCGCCGCAGACTCCATCCCCACCTCCGGGGGCAAGGAGGACCACAACTCCATGGGGGCGACCTCCGCTTGGAAAGCACTGCGGGTGGCGGAGAACGCGATCTCCCAGGTGGCNTTGGAGCTCGTGGCTGCCCGTTGGGCGGTGGCCCTGGCGGGCCCGGAGGGCCTGTCCCCGGCCACGCGTCCCCTTTACGAGCGCCTGGCGGAGCTCGTGCCCCCGCCCGGGAGGGATCGGTACTTNGGGGATATCATCGCCAAGTTGCGAGAGGCAGTACGGAAAGGGGAGGTAGAAGCAAGTGGGTTATAAGGCTGGTGTGGTAGCGGTTGTGGGGAGGACGAACGTGGGCAAATCCACGTTTATCAACGCCATCGTGGGGCAGAAGGTGGTCATCGTGTCCGACCGCCCCCAGACGACCCGCAACCGCATCCGCTGNATTTACACCACGGACGAGGCCCAGGTGGTGTTCGTGGACACCCCCGGGCTCCACCGACCCGTGAACAAGCTCTCCGCCCACATCCTGCGGGAGGCGTTCCGCGCCCTATCCGGGGTTGACGAGCTCGTGTACATGACCGAGCCCACCGGTGGGGTGGATNCCTACGATGAGGAGGTCCTCCCCCGCATCCGGACCCTCCCCTGCCCGAAGATCCTGCTCGTGAACAAGATCGACCAGGCCAAAGGAAACCAGCTTCCCGAGACGCTGCTCGCCTACGACAAACTGGGGATCTTCGACGAGCTCGTGCCCATCTCCTGTCTCAAGGGCAAGAACCTGGACCGGGCGCTTGACCTCATCATCCAGTACCTCCCCGAGGGGGAACCCCTGTTCCCGGAGGGGATGGCGACCGATCGCCCNCTGGAGTTCATAGTAGCGGAGCTCATCAGAGAGAAGATCTTCCACCTCACTTACCAGGAGATCCCCTACTCCACGGCGGTGGTGGTGGACCGGATCCAGGAGCGGGAGGATAAGCCGTTAATCGAGATTTACGCCACCATCTANGTGGCCCGGGACTCCCAGAAACCGATCGTGATCGGAAAAGGGGGCCAGAAGCTGAAAGAGATCGGGCGGCTCGCCCGCCTGGAACTCGAGGCCCTGCTTGGGAAGAAGGTTTTTCTTTCCCTTCACGTGAAGGTCAAGCCCCACTGGACGGAGGACGAGGCGGAGATCGCAAGACTAGCTGGTGATTAGTTAAGTCGCGTTTGCCGTGCTATATTGCCGTGCTATAATTTTTTCCACCTTGAACCAGCTTAGGAAAAATTTGCCTTCGGTGAGTCACCCATGAGCTCATCTGGGATGCGGGTTTTGGTGGTAGGCCCTGATGACGGTTGGGCCTGCCATCTCGTCCCGCATCTTGAGCGGCAGGGCGCCGAAGTGGAGGTCATCTCTGACCCTAAGTCCGCCAAAGGTTTCTCCCTGCCGGAAGTGGCGTTCGTGGATCTCACTTTGCCGGGGGCGGTCGATCTCCTCAAGCAGTTGGTGCAAGGTAGACCCCGACCTTTGCTGTTTGCCATCAACCCTGAGGAGGAGGTAGCTGCCCATTTCGCCTCCGCTTTGGTCCTTCCCCTGGGCGGGGAGTTCGCAAAACCAAACGTTTTAAAGGCCTTGGCCGACGCGGCTTTGGACATCAGTCGGGTGCACCGTGAGGCACGTGAGGTCCACCAGCGGGCGGAGNTGCTATCTGATCTCCCGTGGTTCGGCGTCTACATCTTGGACGAGGACTTGCGCTTCTCGTACGTGAGCTCCCACACCGCCCAATTGGTCGGGAGGGACGCGCGAGAGCTCATCGGCGTTCGGGTGGACACGGTCGTTCACCCTGAAGACCGGGCCCGGGTGGTGGAGGTATTGCGGGACAAGTNCGCTGGGCACGAATACCCGCCTTATTCAGTCCGCCTCCTCAAGGCCGATGGCTCCCCGGTGTGGGCGGAGGTCTTCTCCCGCCGGGCCGAGATAAGGGGGAGACCTGTGGTCATCGGCTTGGTGCGGGAAGTNGAAGCCGAACGCCGTCGCGACGTACTTCAGGGGACCCTGTTCCGGCTGGTCCGGGATCTTCTTGCGGAGGAGGCGCCCCAGGCCATCCTGCAGCGGGTGGCTGACGCCATCACCGCCTGCTGCGGCTTTCGCCGCGCTGTGATCTCGCTTTATGACCTTACTTGGCCCGATCCCCTGGAGNCCCCGGTGCACGAGGTCATCATCTCCGGCCTTACGGAGGAGGAGAAGAGGTTGCTCCTCTCTTCAAAGGGCATGCCCCCGGAGCAGCGGCGGAGTTACTTCTCCGAGGAGTTCCGCCTAGGCCCGGAGGCCTACTATGTGCCGGTCCACCGCAACCCGTTCGAGCTCCAGGGGCTGGGCATCCCCGGGACCGTGGAGATGGAGGGCTGGAGCCCACTGGATCTCTTGTTCATCCCCTTACGGGCCCGGGGGAGGATCATCGGGCACATATCGCTTGACGATCCCCTCGATCCCTCCGCTCCCACCCCGGAGACCTTGGAACCCGTCACCCACCTTGCGGCCATCGCCGCGCTGGTGGTGGAACGGGCTTACGACCGCGAGCTTAGGCGTAGGCACGAGCGCCACCTGACTGCCGTACACCGCATGGCCCCCCAGCTCATGAGGGCGGCGACAGCGGAGGAGGCGATCCAGAGGGCGGTAGGGCTGATCGCAGAGGAGCTTGGGTACGCGTTTGCCGGGGGAGGGATGGTCGAGGGTGACGAGGTGGCGCCGTTCTGGTTCAAGCGGGGCCCTGTCGACGAGCTCCACGAGCTTGGAAAACCCATCCCCGGGGATCGAGGGCACGTTTCCCGTGCCCTGCAGGAGCGGCGGCCTCAACTCGTTCGGGACGTGAGGGACGAGACCTGCCCGGTGGGCAAGGACTTCGCCTTGAGGAGTGTGCTCGTGGTGCCGGTGCTTGTGGACGAAGAGCCCCTCGCGGTCCTGGTCGCGGGGGAGGAGCAGTCGTTCAAGCTCACCGAGCTCGACCAGGACTCCCTGATGGCGGTTGCCAACCTGTGTACCACGGTGATCAGGGTCATCCATGCCCGGGAGCGCCTCGCGGGTCTGTACGAACTTGCCCATGCCCTGTCCCGGGGCGGCAGCCGTGAGGAGATCATCAGGAGTGTGGTGGAGGCGCTGAGGGATCGGTTTGATTTCGACTATTGTGCTTTCTTCAAGGCCACCCCGGAGGGCCTGGTGCTAGNGGAGCTCGAGGTGGTGGAGGATGTAGAACTTTCCCCGGATGTGCGGCTGGGTTGGCNCGTGCCCCCGGACCGGGGGGTGGTGTCGTGGGTGGNCAAGCACCGGGCCCCGGTGCTNCTNGGGGATGCCCCCTCCGACCCNCGTTACCTGCCGGGGAATCCCGAGATCCGATCCGAGCTCGCAGTGCCGGTCATGGCAGGAGAGGAGCTGTTCGGGGTCTTGAACGTGGAGTCCCGTACCCCAGGCGCCTTCGGTCCCGAGGAGTTAGCCACCCTGCAGGCGGTGGGAGGACAGCTTGCCGTGGCCTTGGCGGGCCTGACGGCCAGGGAAAAGCTGCGGGAGATGGCCCTCCGTGATCCCCTAACCGGCCTTTATAATCGNAGGTTCCTGGACGAGGCAGTGGTTCAAGAGGTGGCGCGGGCGCGGCGTTATCGCCGACCGCTTGCATTCTTGTACATAGACGTGGACGGTTTCCGAGAGGTCAACAACACGCTTGGACACCTCAAGGGCGACGAGGTGCTCAGACGGGTAGCCCAGTTTCTGAAGGAGAACGTGCGGGAGGCGGACTACGTGTTCCGCGTGGGCGGGGACGAGTTCCTGGTCCTACTCCCCGAGACAGACGGGGAAGCGGAGGCTGTAGCCCAACGCCTCCGGGATGGGATCAAAGNCGCCGTCCCTGATCTGGAGTTGCCCATCGGGCTCTCCATCGGCATCATGACCTGGCATCCGGACGAGGAGTTCGACCTGGATGTCCTNCTCTCCGAGGCCGATGCGAGGATGTATGAGGACAAACGAACTCGACATAGTGATTGAGCCGGTCCACGACCACCGTGGGTACCGGGAGTGCGAGGTCCTACAGAAGGCAGTGTGGGGGTTTGAAGACATCGCCGTGGTGCCCGACCACATCCTGCACACCATTGTGGAGGGCGGGGGGCTGCTCCTCGGGGCCTACGACGGGATCGGCCCGGGCCGGGAGATGGTGGGGTTCGTGCTCTCTCTCCTCGGGCGGTGGGAGGACGGTCGGCTCAGGCATCAGTCCCTGATGGCAGCGGTGCGGCCGGACTGGCAGGGGCGGGGGGTGGGCTACGCCCTCAAGTGCGCCCAGCGGGAGCACGTCCTCTCCCAGGGGATCGAGCTCATCACCTGGACGTTCGATCCCTTGGAGTCCCGGAACTCCCATTTCAACCTGAACAAACTGGGGGCGGTGGCCACCCGGTACATGCCGAACTACTACGGGGAGTTCCGCGACACCAGAAACCGCGGCCTTCCCTCGGATCGCTTCCTGTGCGAGTGGCACCTTACCGCCCCCCGCACCCGGGCCCGCCTTGACGGTCGGACTCCGGAGCTGGCGCTGGGGAAGGCGGAGACGATCAACCGCACTCGCAGGCTGGCCTCCGGCCTCAGGGCCCCGGCCGGTTTCCGAGCNGACCTCGCGGNGCCGCTCCTCCTCTACGAGATCCCCCACGACCTCCAGGCGTTGAAGCGCCAGGACCTGGACCTGGCCCGGGAGTGGCGCATGGAGTCCCGGCGGGCCCTGTCCCTGTACTTCGAGGACGGGTATCTGGCCACCGGGCTTTTCCACCAGGGCGATAGGAGCTTTTTGATACTGGAACGGGCTTCCCGTTCGGAGGTGCTGGCCCGGCCGTGATCGCGCTCGAGCGCCTGTCGCTGTACCTGGTGGAGCTCCCCTTGGTGCACCCGTTCGCCACCAGCTTCGGCGAAGAAAGGGTGCGCCGGGCCTTGCTCCTTTCGCTCGAGGGGGATGGAATCAGGGGCTGGGGGGAGTGCGTGGCGGGGGCCGGGCCCTGGTACTCCCCAGAGACGGTGGAGACTGCCCGCCACGTGATCCGCGATTTCGCTCTCTCCTTCCTGTCGGGGGCGAGGCTCTCTCACCCTCGGGAGCTTTCTCAACTCCTTTCTCCCATCCGGGGGCACCCCATGGCCAAGGCGGCCCTGGAGGCGGCCCTGTGGGACCTATACGCCCGAGCCGAGGGGATCCCTCTATGGCGGGCCCTGGGCGGGGTCAGGGAGGAGGTTCCCGCCGGGGTGAGCATCGGCATCCAAAAGGACATCCCCTCGCTCCTAGATCGGGTGGCGGGCTTCGTGGAGCAGGGGTACCAGCGGGTGAAGCTCAAGGTCAAGCCAGGCTGGGACCTCGAGGTCCTCAAGGCCGTGCGGGAGAGGTTCCCGGAGGTCCCCCTGTCGGTGGACGCGAACGCCGCCTACACCCTGGATGACGCGGAGCGCCTCCGTGCCTTCGACCGGTTTGGGCTCATGATGGTGGAGCAGCCCCTCCACCACGAGGACCTTCTTGGCCACGCCCGCTTGGGAAAGACCATCTCCACCCCGATTTGCCTGGACGAGTCCATCCACTCCCCCCGGCGGGCCTGGGAGGCCTTGGAGCTTGGATCTTGCCGGATCATCAATGTGAAGCAGGGCGGGTGGGGGGCATCTCGGCCGCCCTCGAGATCCACGGGCTTGCTCGGGCCCGGGGGGTGCCGCTGTGGTGCGGGGGAATGTTGGAGACCGGGGTGGGCCGGGCGCTCAACGTCGCCCTGGCCACCCTGCCGGGGTTTACCCTCCCCAACGACATCTCCGCCACGGACAGGTACTATCGGGAGGACATCGCCGAGCCGGCATTTCGGCTCACGCCCCGGGGTACCATCCCCGTGCCGGAGGGGCCAGGGCTCGGGGTGGAGGTGATCCCCGAGCGGCTCCTCGCAGCGCAGGTGGCGTCCTGGAGCTTCAGGCTGTAAGAGGAGGAAGGGATGCGAAAGGCGGAGCTCGCGAAGTACATCGACCACACGGTGCTCGGTCCGGACACGGACCGGGCGGCGGTGGAGCGGGTGTGTGACGAGGCCACCCGGTACGGCTTTTGTGCCGTGTGTATCCCGCCCACGTACGTGGCTTTGGCGAGGAAGCTCCTGCGCGACACCGGGGTCAAGGTGTGCACGGTGGTGGGCTTCCCCCACGGGCAGCACAAGCCAGAGGTAAAGGCGTTTGAGGCCAAGGCCGCGGTGGACGACGGGGCCGACGAGGTGGACATGGTGATCAACGTGGCTGCCCTGCGGAGCGGGGACTACCCCTATGTCATCTCCGACATCCGGGCAGTGCGAGAGGCTATCGACAAGGCCCCCCGGCCCATCGCGCTCAAGGTGATCCTGGAGTGCGCCTTGCTCTCGGACGAGCAGAAGGAGGCGGGAGCGATCCTGGCCAAGGCCGCGGGGGCGGACTTCGTCAAAACCTCCACCGGCTTCGGTCCCGGAGGAGCCACCCCCGAGGACGTGGCCCTCCTCCGCCGGGTCGTGGGGGAGGGGATGGGGGTCAAGGCCGCGGGCGGCATCCGCGACTACGAGACCGCTGTCAAGATGATCGAGGCCGGCGCCAGTCGGATCGGGGCTTCGAAGGGTGTCCAGATCGTCGAGGGAGCCCCGGAGTAGCGTGGCCAAGCTCACCCGCGATCAAGGCTTAGTCCTTCGCACCCAGGACTACGCCGAGACGGATCGTATCGCCGTGCTCCTTACCCCGGGACACGGCCGGCTGGACCTCCTCGCCAAGGGGGCGAGGCGCCTCGAGCGGACCGCGGGAGCGGCCCTGGACGTGCTCAACGTGGTGGACGTCATCTTCTACCGCCGGTCGGGCCTGGCCCTTCTGCGCGAGGTGGATCTCAGGCGCACCTTCCCGCGCGTTCGGTCGGATCTTGCGTGCCTTGAGGCGGCGCTTTCCGGGATGGAGTGGGCCCTGAGGCTGGTGCCCAGGGGGATGGAGGATCCCGAGCCCTACAAGCTCACCCTGACCTTCCTCGCGGCCCTAGAAGGGGGGCTTTCCCCGGGGCCTCTGCGGGCGGGGTACCTACTGCGGTTGCTTTCCACCACCGGACATGGGCCGCACCTCGCCGGCTGCGTGAAATGTGGCGCGCGGGAGGGGCTCACCTGGTCCCCGGAGCGGGGGGGATTTCTCTGCCGCAGTTGTGGCGGCACCGGGGAAGCCCTGTCCCCGAAACTGGTCCGCACTTTGGAGGCCCTGGCCCGGCTTCCCCTCCCCGCCTTGGGACGGCTGCGGGTGGACGAGGACCTCCTGGAGCAGGTAAACGCGATGCTTGCCTCTTTCCGGGGGGTTCAACTCGCCCGCTAGCGCCCCGCCGGGGCTCCGGCTATAGTTTCCCCCATGGAGTGTAGGATCTTGGCCTGTGAGCGGGAGGTGTTCTCCGGAGAGGTGCAGGGCGTGTACGCCCGGGGGATGGAGGGGTGGTTCGGAGTCCTATCCGGACACGCCCCGGCCGTCTTCGCCCTGGCGGACGCGCCGGTGCGGCTGATCACCGAGCAGGGCGAGCGCACCTACCGCGTCAAAGGGGGTCTTGTGCACGTGCGGCGCGACGGCGTCGTGATCCTGGCCGATGAGGTGACCGAGGGTGCGTAAGGTGTGGGTGACCGGGCTGGGGCTCGTCACACCCCTGGGGGTGGGCCGGGACGCGTTCTTCTCCGGCCTGCGGGAGGGGAGGGTGGCCATCCGCAGGGTGGACACGGACATCGACCTCTCCGGGATAAAGGCATGTGTGGCCGGGGTCGCCAGTAGCTTCGACCCATTGGCCCTTATCCCCCCGAAGCGGGCCCGCCGCATGGGCCGGGCCACCCAGATGGCGGTGGCGGCCGCCCGGCTGGCCTGTGAGGACGGTGAGTTCCATCCCGAGGGGACCGAGCGAGGGGCGGTGGCCGTGGGGACGGGGATCGGGGCCATGGAGGCCCTGGTTGAGAACCACAAGGTGCTCCTCTCCCGGGGCGCGGACCGGGTGTCGCCGCTCCTGGCGCCGGTGATGATGCCCAATGCCCCGGCAGCGGAGGTGTCTATCGAGCTCGGGATCAAGGGGCCCAGCGTGGGGGTGGTCACGGCCTGCGCCGCCGGCGCCCACGCCATCGGGATCGCCTGGGGTTGGGTGAGAAGCGGGCTGGTCGATTGGGCCCTGGCCGGCGGGGCGGAGTCGGTGCTCATCCCCTTGGTGTTCGCGGCCTTCGACCGCATGGGGGCCTTGTCCCGCAACCCTGACCCTGCTTTTGCTTCCCGCCCGTTCGACGCCCAGCGCGACGGCTTCGTGCTCGGGGAGGGGGCAGGGATATTGCTCCTTGAGTCAGAGGAGCACGCCCGCGCCCGGGGGGCAGAGCCCCTGGCTGAGCTCGCCGGCTTCGGCCAGTCGTCCGATGCCTTCCACATCACCGCCCCGCCCGAGGACGGGGAGGGCGCCCGCAGGGCCATGGCAGAGGCCCTGGTCGCGGCAGGGCTTTCCCCGGACGATGTCGACTACATCAATGCCCACGGCACTTCCACCCCCCTCAACGACCGGGCGGAAACCCGCGCCATCAAGGCGCTCCTGGGGACACGGGCATATGAGGTTCCGGTGAGCTCCACCAAGTCCCAGATCGGCCACCTGCTTGGCGCTGCGGGGGCGGTGGAGGCCGGGGCGGCGATCTTCGCCATCCTGGAGGGCCTCATCCCCGCCACCGTGACCTGGCGGAACCGCGACCCTGAATGTGATTTGGATTACGTTCCCGGGGAGGTGCGGCCGTCCCGCGTCCGCACCGTGCTCTCCAACTCGTTCGGCTTCGGGGGCCAGAACGCGTGCCTAGTATTCCGAGCCGTTTGAGAAAGCGAGGGATGCTGTGAGGGAGATCGGCGTCGCCTTGATCGGGCAGCGGTTCATGGGCCGGGCCCACGCCAACGCCTACCGGCAAGTGCGGGCGTTCTTCGATCCGCCACTTCTCCCGCGCCTAGTGGTGGCTTGTGGCCGGGACGAGGGGAGTTTGCAGGAGTTCGCGTGCAGGTTTGGCTTTGAGTCCATCACCACCAACTGGCGTGAGGCAGTCACGCGGGACGACGTGGGCATCGTCGATATCTGTGCTTCCAACGACGTCCACGCCGAGATCGCGGCCCTGGCCGCCGAGGCCGGCAAGGCCGTGTTCTGCGAGAAGCCCCTGGCCAGGTCCCTTGCCGAGGCCGAGGAGATGCTGCGGGCGGTGGAGGAAGCGGGCGTCCCCCACATGGTGTGCTTCAACTACCGGTTCTTCCCAGCGATCCGCTTGGCGAAGCGCCTCATCGAGGAGGGGGCGCTGGGGGAACTGCGACAGTTCCACGCCCTGTACCTTCAGGACTGGCTTACCGACCCGAGCTTCCCCCTCACCTGGCGGCTGCGGAAGGAACAGGCGGGCTCCGGGGCCCTGGGGGACACGGCCGTGCACATCGTGGACCTGGCCCGGTTCTTGGTGGGGAAGATCGCGGAGGTCGTGGGGATGCTCGCCACGTTCGTGCGGGAGCGGCCGCTTCCCGATGGAAGCGGCGTGGGGAAGGTGACGGTGGACGACACCGCCTCTTTTTTGGCCCGGTTTGAGTCCGGGGCCACCGGGATGTTCGAGACGACCCGGATGGCCACGGGCAGGAAGAACTTTATGCACCTGGAAGTAAACGGCTCCCGGGGGAGCATTCACTGGAACGCCGAGGATCCCAATGTCCTGTGGTTCTACTCCGAAGACGATCCCAAGGCCGTGCGTGGCTTCCGCAGGATCGTGGTTACCGAGCCCGAGCATCCCTATGCCGGGAGCTGGTGGCCTCCGGGGCACATCCTGGGCTATGAGCATTCGTTTGTCCACGCGGTCTATGAGCTGCTCACCGCGCTTGGGGAAGACAGGGACCCGGAGCCTAGCTTCCGCGACGGCGTGGCCGCTCAGGCGGTCCTGGAAGCGGTGGCCCGCTCGGTTGAGAAACGGTGCTGGGTCCCCGTGCCGGAGGTCGGCGATATCTAGCCATGCCGGGCGTAGAGCAGCCTAACGTCGTACACAAGACGCTGGCTCGCGGGAGTTAGATTCTAAGCTACCTCATTCCCGCCGCGGCGGGCCTGCGCTAAGGGATTTACGGCAGCGCAACCTCCAGGAGGTAAATGTGCGTTGCCCCGGGCATGGGAGCGGTGATCTCCACCTCCTCATCCTGGTAGTACACGCTAGGGTCCCCGGCGTCGGGACCGGTGTAGCGCACCGTCTCCGTCCGCTCCTCCACGGTGGTGCGGAGGAAGGCCAGGGTCAGGGTGCGGCCGTCGAAAACAGCGTCCACTTGGCTTTCCAGGTGCGGATCGGCGGTGAGCTGGCGGGGCTCCGTGCAGCTCCCCGAGCGCGGATCGTACACAGAAGCGAACAGGTCCGGCCCTTGCTCGCTGAACTCCTCCCACACCACGGCCACGCTGCCGCCCGGGCCTTGGGCGGCGCGAAAGTCGAAGATATGGCGGCCTTCCAGCAAGACGTTCTCAGGNCCCCAGCCATCGGGCCCGAAGGACCGAGCGAGGAGCACGCCCTCCTTCCCGGCCTCGCCCGGCTGGATGCGGACCCACAACAGCAACGCCTTGCCCGCGCCGGCCGGGAGGAGCACCGGCCGCTCGTCGTCCAGGTCGTTCTGCGTCAAGCGCTCGGGCTTGCTCCACTCCACCCCGTCCCAGGCCGCCCAGAAAAGCTCCTCGTCGCCCGGGGTCTCCCAGTCCCCGTCCATGTCCTCCACCCACACGTAGAGGATCCGGCTGCCCAGGTCGGCGAGGGCCCGCATGAGGGCGGTGTCCCCCTCGCGCAATAGCTCCGGCTCCCCGAAGGCCTGGCCGTCCCAGCGCGCCAGGTACAGGGTGTCTGGGGCGGAGGCGTCCGGGAAGATCTCCCCTTGCGCGTTCGCCGTCCAAATGACCCCGGTGATCCCCCAAGGGCCCAGGAGGAAACGCGGCGAGTGGTCGGGGAAGGCATTGTCCGTAAGGAGTAAAGGCTCGCTCCAAGCCCCGGACAGCCGGTCGTAGCGCGCGCAAGTGATCTCCAGGCCGGAAAGGAGCTCCGGCGTCAGGTCTTGCTCACCCCTGGGCGGCGAGGCAGGCGGGGAGACGTGCCGGACCCAAACGGCCACCGGGTTTCCGGTCCAATCCAGCGCCAGGTCAACCTGGGAGTCGGGGAGGAGGTTGTCTGTGAGCGCCCTGGGCCCGCCCAGGGAGCCCAGGTCCGGCCCGAAGGAGCAGAGGATCTCACGGCCGAGCGGGAAGGGTTTAGCCAGATCGTCGGTGGTCCAGGCGACCATGGTGAGCCCGGGATCTCGCACCAGGCTAGGCCGGGCGTGGGGGAAGGCCTCCTCCACCAGCCACAGCTCCACGGTGCCCAGCTCCTC
>MTNI01000040.1 GCA_002011415.1 Candidatus Acetothermia bacterium JdFR-47 | reverse complement strand
GGGGTGCTCGTGGGAATCGCGCTTTTGATGCAGCTTCTCGTCTTTCCCTTGGGCAACTTGGGCCCGATTCTGCCCCAGGCTTCTGTCCCTCTGCATTTCGTGTCCTATGCGCTGCTCGCTTTGTTCCTCGTTCTCAATGCGCGACATTGGCCGCTGGCGATTGTTGGCTTGGGACTGGCGGCAAATCTCCTCGTCATCGCTTTCAACGGAGGCTACATGCCTGCCGATCCGGAGGCCCTGGCCTGTGCCGGGGTCGAGGGGGCGGCGGAGGCCCTGACCGCTGAAGGGCAAGTGGGCAACGTGATCCGCATGGGCAGTGACACCCGTTTGAACTTCTTGGGAGATTGGCTTTGTTTGCCCAAGTGGGTTCCCCTGGCGACCGCGTTCAGCCTGGGGGACCTGGTAATCGCTTTGGGGTTGGTGCTGTTTTTCCCGTATGCCATGCGCAGGCCTTCTTGAAAATGCCTGCCTCCCACCGGGAGGAGTGGGAGGGGGGAGCAGGGTTTCCCTCGCCCATGCCGATTCGAACGGCGGCCTTCCTGGCCGGGTGCGCTACCCATCGGCAGGAGGGAACCGATGGACGCATGGACCGGCCTGTCGGGCTGTAAACCCGCGACGGCTGGCTCCAAGCCACGGACTAGCCGCCCTATAAGGCGGCGCTGCTCCCCCCCGGCGTGCTGGTGTCTCTGGCGGGTGGGGCTTTGGCTTTGGGCCTAAGCCCTGGGCTGGCTTGTTGGCCGAAGGCGGATTATAGCACCCCCCTAACCTCTGTCAAGGGTGCAGGCGGTCAAGCATTCGGGGGAAGGGGATGGTCTCGCGGATGTGGCGGGTTCCCGCTATCCAGGCCACCGTGCGCTCCNCCCCCAGGCCGAACCCCGAGTGGGGAACCGAGCCGTAGCGGCGGAGGTCGATGTACCACTCGTAGGGCTCCCTGGGGAGGTCATACTCCGCAAGTTGCTTTAAGAGCTCCTCTTCGGTGTCCACACGTTGAGAGCCGCCGATGATCTCCCCGTATCCCTCAGGGGCGATGAGATCGGCGCACAGCGCCACGGACGGGTCGTCGGGAGCGCGTTTCATGTAGAAGGGTTTGATCTTTGCTGGGAACCGCTCCACGAACACTGGGCGGCCGAAGTGCGCCGACAGGGCGTCCTCCGCCGGGGCCCCGAAGTCGTCTCCGTACTCCATGTCCACCCCGTGGTCCCGGACGATTTCCACCGCCTCCTTGTAGGTTATCCGGGCGAACGGCTCCCTGACTTCCTTAAGCAGGGTCTCCGGATCCCGCTCTAGGGCTTCGAGCTCCCGGCGGCGGTCCTCCACCACGAACTCCACGATATAGCGGACCAGATCTTCCTGAAGCGCGAGGTTTCCCTCGTGTTCTAGAAACGCCACCTCGGCCTCGGCCATCCAGAACTCGGTGAGGTGGCGGCGGGTCTTGGATTTCTCGGCCCGGAACACGGGGCCGATCCAGTAAACCTTTCCCAGGGCCATGCAGGTGGCCTCAAGATACAGCTGGCCGGATTGGGAGAGGTAGGCGGTGCGGCCGAAGTAGTCCAAGGGGAACAGGGTGGTGGTTCCCTCCACGGCGGTGCCCACCAGGACCGGGGCCTCGGTGGCGACAAAGCCTTTTTTCCTGAAGAAGTCTCTGATCGCCCACAGGACCGAGTCCCGAATGCGCAGGAGCGGCACCTGGCGACGCATGCGGATCCATAGGTGCCGATGGTCCATGAGGAAGCCGACGCCGTGCTCTTTCAGACCGATGGGGAAGGGATCTTTCGGGATATGGACCGGCTCTATCTTCCGGACGGCGAGCTCGTATCCCCCGGGCGCCCGGGGATCGGCCCGCACTGTGCCCCATACGCGTAGGGAGCTTTCCTGGGGGAGCCGCTCGGCGAGCTCGAAGGTCTCGGGGTCGGCATCTGGGGTGACCACTCCCTGTACGAGCCCGGTGCCGTCGCGCACGATCACGAACCTGATTTTTCCGGAGGAGCGCTTGTTGAATAGCCACCCCTGGATAAGCACTTCCTCGCCTACATGACGATCGAGTTCCTCGACGTACACCGCCTGTGACATGGCTCCCCCAATGGGTTCGTCACGTGCCCGGATCGGGCGCTAGTCTCGTCTCCACACTAGCCGCACCAAGGGCTCTCCCTCTGCTTGGTGGATGGTAAGCTCGCCCTTGTGGGCGGACTGGATCGCCTTCCCGAGCCGCCGCGCCAGGTGCGCAGTGGTGGTGGCGATCTCCAGCTCCTCATCCCGGGGTTCGATCCATAGGATGCGGTTAAGGGGACGTGAGCGACGGGCCTCCTCTTCCTGGTTGTGCACCAGATTCATGATCTCGTCGCGATGATCTGTCCAATATTCCCCGCGCAGGTATACGTAGCCCCCGGGATAACGGTCGATCTCTCGCCGACACGCGGGGCACACTGACCGGAAGGCATCGGCCGGGACTTCATCGGCCCATTGCCAGTGCCCATCCCGGTAAAGAAGCCCACACCTTTCGCACACAGTGGGCTCGGGATGTTTCTTTCCCTCGTAATAAGGGTTGACGGACTCCCAGCCTACGTGGCCCCGTCTCTCACCCGGCACCCTTTTCCGCCTCCTTCTCTTGCACCAGTCGCTCGATGTAGGCGATCGCCTCACCCACCGTCTGGATCTTCTCCGCGTCCTCGTCTGGGATCTCGATGCCGAACTCGTCCTCGAACTCCATGATCAGCTCCACCGTGTCCAAGGAGTCGGCTCCTAGGTCGTCGACGAACGAGGCCTCATCAGTTACCTCTTCCAGGTCCGCCATGAGCTGCTCAGCGATGATTTCGCGTACCCGATCGGCAATTTCACTCATTTCTCTTACACCTCCTGACGGGCGTTTTTCCTCCTACTCACACGGCACAAGCCCTCCGTCCACGTAGAAGACGTGCCCAGTTATATAAGAGGCCTTTGGGGAAAGCAAGAACGCAATCAGCTCTGCCACTTCCTCTGGCTGGCCCGGCCTCCCCAGGGGGATGCGGGCGAGATATTGCTCGCGGACCTCCGCGGGCAAAGAAGCGGTCATGGGGGTCTCGATGAACCCCGGGGCGACCGCGTTCACCCGAATGCCCCAAGGTCCCGCTTCCTGAGCCAGGGTGCGGGCTAGGGCCACGAGCCCCGCCTTAGCAGCAGCATAGTTGGCCTGACCCACGTTGCCGGTGAGCCCCACCACCGAAGAGACGAATACCATCGCCCCCGCCCGGGCCTTCGCCATGCGCCGCAGGGCCTCCCGGGCGCACAGGTACCCGCCGGTGAGGTGAGCCCGGAGGACCTCCTCCCACTCCTCGGGCCGCATCCTGAGGAGGAGCCGATCGCGGGTGTGTCCCGCCGAATGAACCAGGTAGTCCAGCCGACCACCCCACTCCCAGGCCTGTTTGAAAGCGGCCGCAACCTGTTCGCCATCACCCACATCACACCGGAGGTACCGGGCACGGGGCCCCAGGGCGGCCTCGGCCTTCTTGCCCCGGGACTCGTTCCTCCCCAGGAGTACCACCTTGGCGCCGCCCTCGACCAGGAGACGTGCTGTGGCCAGGCCGATCCCGGACGTCCCCCCGGTCACCACGGCCACCCGTTCCTCAAACGTGGTCCATCACCTCCTTTAGGGCGAGGAAGCGTATCCCCAAGCCCGCTCTCTTGCCAAGCCGGGACAGGACCTCTCCCGGCCCCACCTCCCAAGCCTCGGTCACCTCCAGGTCGTTCAGGGAGCGTAGCACTTCTGTCCACCGCACTGGGGAGGTCATCTGGCGGGCGAGGAGCTCCGCTATGCGGGCCGGGTCCGACTCCGGTTTTCCCGAGACGCTAGAGATGAAGGTGCACTTCGGCGCTTTGAAATCCACGTCCGAGAGCAGCCTGGCTAGCTTCTCCTCCGCCTCTGCCATGTAAGGGGAGTGGAAAGGGCCGGCCACCTTCAGGGGCACGGCTTTCCCCCCGCTTTCCTGAGCCGCCTGCGCGGCCTTGGCGAGGGGTTCGCGCTTCCCGGTGAGCACTGTTTGGCCAGGGGCGTTGTAGTTGGCTACAAAACAGCCCGCCTTTCGTGCAAGCTCTGTCACCTCTTCCTCCGTGAGCCCCAGCACGGCGAGCATGCCCCCNGGGTGTGCCTGAGCTGCCTCTTCCATCAGTCGTCCCCTAGCGGCTACAAGTCGCAGCGCAACCGGCCAGGGTATGGTCCCTGCCGCGGCCAGGGCGGCGAACTCCCCCAGNGAGTGGCCGGCCACAGCTTGGGGCTCCCTTCCGGCGCGCTTGAGCGCTTGGAAGGAGAGCCATTCCACGAGCAGGATGGCCGGCTGAGCCACGGAGGTGCGCATGAGCTGGCCCGGCTCTTCCAGGATGATCCTGCGCAAGGGAAGGCCGCTTTCCCTTTCGGAGGCGGCCACGATCTCCTTCGCCCACGGGGCAGAGAGGAGGTCCTCCCCCATCCTGGCCGCTTGTGACCCCTGGCCGGGGAAGAGATAGGCTACCATCTGAGCACCACCGCGCCGTAGGCCGCGCCGGCCCCGAAGGCCGTGAGCACCACGATGTCTCCTTCCCGGAGTTTCCCAGCCCGCACGAGCTCGTCCAGGGCGATGGGGATGGAAGCGGTGGAGGTGTTGGCCACCCGGTCGATGTTCACCACCACCCGTTCCTTGGAGATCCCTAGCCGCTCCGCCAGGGGGAGGATGATGCGTAGGTTTGCCTGATGGGGGATGAGCCAGTCTACGTCTCCGGGGGAAAGCCCGGCNCGGGCCAGGGCCTCGCGGGTGGCCCGCTCCATCATGGGCACCGCGGAGCGGAACACCCCCTCCCCCTCCATCTTTAGGTAGTGGAGCCCCTGCCTGACCGTCTCCTCCGATGCCGGGAGCCGTACTCCTCCGGCTTCGATCCTCAGGAGGTGGGCTTTCGTTGCGTCCCCGTGGAGGGAGACACCGAGCACCCCCGACTCGCCTTGAGAGGGGACCAGGCACACCGCTCCGGCCCCATCCCCGAACAGCACGCAGGTGCGCCGATCTCGCCAATCCACGAACCTGGACAGGGCCTCTATNCCCACTACCAAGGCCGTACGGGCGAGCCCGGTCTGGAGGCTCGCTCCGGCCAAGGCCAGCCCATACACGAACCCAGCACAGCCNGCCTTGATGTCGAGGAAGGCCGGTTCTTGGGGAAGGTCCAGCCCCGCGGCCACATGGGGGGCGGTCCCGGGAATCAGCTGTTCGGGCACGTTCGTGGCCACCACGAGCAGGTCCACCTGCTGGGGGGATATCCCAGCAGCGGCCAGGGCCGCCTGGGAGGCCGCGACGCCCATCTTGGCCGGGGACGCCCCGTCCTCCAGGATGTGGCGTTCTCGGATCCCAGTGCGGGTGCGGATCCACTCGTCGCTCGTGTCGACGAGCTGGGCGAGGTCGTCGTTAGTGAGACGCTTCTCCGGGAGAAAGGCCCCGGTTCCCGCGATTTTCACCTTAAGCACTCTCGGCGAGCTTGACCGCAATGCGGTCCACCAGCTGGGCCTGCGCTGCCCAGAACGTCCTCTCCACCGCTGCCTCCATCGCCGCCGCGGAGGAGCGCCCATGGGCCACCATGACCAGCCCCTGTACCCCGAGCAGGGGCGCCCCGTTATAGCGGTCGTACCGCATTCGCTTGGCGAGCTGGACGAGCCAGGGGCGGAGGAGCACCGCCCCAAGCTGGGCACGGAGGGAGCTAGCGAGCGTCTGTTTCATGGCTTCCCAGATCGCCTCCGCGCCCCCCTCCAGGGCCTTGATGGTTAGGTTCCCCGCGAACCCCCCGGTGACAACGATGTCCACCGGGCGCTGGATGATGAGCTCGTGGGGCTCGACGTTTCCCGCGAATTCGGGACGCCCGGAGAGGAGCCTGTGTGAGGCCCGCACCAGTTTGTCGCCCTTGGTCTCCTCGGTGCCTATGGAGAGGAGGCCCAGCTTTGGCTCTGGAATCCCCAGTACCTCCTGCGCGTAGAGCAGCCCCATGTCAGCGAATTGAACGAGGTGCGGTGGTTTAGGGTCAGCGGTGGCGCCGGCGTCGATGAGGAGGAGCTCCCTCCCTTGGAGGGTGGGGATCGAGGCGCACAGCCCCGGGCGCTTCACACCGGGGATACGCCCCAGGACGAGCAGGGCGGCGGCCACCACCGCACCCGTGTTCCCCGGGGACAGGAACGCNTCCGCCTTGCCGCTGGCGAGGAGTTCAAGGCCCCTCAAGATCGAGGTCCCCTTCTTGCGCACCGCTTGCACCGGGGGTGCGTCGGGAGGAACGAACTCCTCGCAATCGAGCACTTCGGCGTGGGCGTCCTCAGGAAGGTAGGGCTCGATCAGGCGTCTGCGGCCGGCCAGGATAAGGTGGACGGGCAGCCTCTTGGCGGCGGCAAGCGCCCCGGCCAAGAGTTCTTCCGGGGGGCGATCCGCCCCCATCACGTCCACGACTATGCGAATGGCCATAAAAAATTGTACCCCAAAAAGTCGTAAGACTTCTTGGGGACCCCTATAATCCAACCTAAGTTTGTCACCTCAACAAAAAGCAACTCGGAGTCCCCACGAAACCAGGCTTTCGTGGGGCCTATTGGTGCCGAGGGTGGGATTTGAACCCACACGGGCGTTAAAGCCCACTGCCCCCTCAAGACAGCGCGTCTGCCAATTCCGCCACCTCGGCCCAGGGCGATCTTAGCCGTGAGCTCCATTCCCGTCAAGGGTTGCTCCACTTCCCCCCTTGGGATAGGCTGGCGGCGTGGCTATACGGTTTGGGGTTTACTCAGGCGATTCCCTGGCGGTGGAGCGGATACTCTCTCGCCGGCTCGCCGAGCTCGGCGAGGTGGAGCGGGTGACCCTGTTTGGGGACCAGGTGGAGCTCGGTGAGCTCCTCTCCCAGCTCAGCGCCATGGGCCTGTTTGGGGGGGAGAGGGCGCTCATCGTGCGCCGGGCCGATTCCCTTGTCAGCTCCGAGCGCCTCACCCAGGTCCTGAGAGACGGCCCTCCTCCCGGCACCGCCCTGTTCTTCCTGGGGGAAAAGCTCGTCGGCCCGCTCGCGCGCCTGGCGGAGGAAGCCCTGCACTTCCCCGCCCCCACCGGCAGGGAGCTGCGCGCCCTGGCGGGGGAGCTCCTCACCGAAGCCGGCTTGCCCGTCCATCCCTTCTTGGTGGAGCTGCTGGCGGAGGCCTGCGGGGGGGACACGTTGAGACTCGCCCGGGAGGTGGAGAAGCTCTCCCTGTGGCGGGGGGAGAAGCTCTCCCGGAGCACGATTCCCCAGCTCCTTTTCTTCGCCGAGCCCACGCCCTACGCGTTTCTCGACGCGGTGGGGGAGAGGCGCCTCTCCGCGGCCTTGGCCGAGCTTAAGAAACTCCTCGTCTCCGGCTGGGATCCGTTCCGGCTGTTCTTCGTGCTCCTGGCGCACGTGCGGACGCTCCTCGCCGCCCGGGCGGCGTGGGAGGGGAACAGGCGCCCAGCGGGCCCGGACTGGCTGGTGCGGCGGCGCCTTGCCCAGGCCCGTCGGTTTTCCCTAAAAGAACTCGTCGAGCTCCTGGCCCGCCTCCAGGAGCTCGACGTGCGCATCAAAACAGGAAGGGTCACCCCTGAAGGTGCCCTTTACCTGTTTACGCTGTCCCTTGTACCTTAACCGGGATACGTTCCCCAATGCCGGTCGCCTCGAGCAAGAGCCGCGAGGCGACCAGGGCACAGAACAGCGACCCCGCCACCCCCAATGCCAGGGTGATGGCGAACCCCTCCACTGGGCCGGAGCCCAGGGAGAACAGGATCAGGGCGGTGATCAGGGTGGTGAGGTTGGCGTCGAGGAGCGCTGAGAGGGACTTTGCGAACCCGCCCACGATGGACGCGCGCGGGGTCTTGCCGGTGCGCCGTTCCTCCTTGATGCGCTCAAAGATGATCACGTTGGCGTCTACGGTCATGCCGATGGTGAGGATGATCCCGGCGATCCCGGGCAGGGTTAGGGTGGCGCCGAAGGCACGCAGGGCGGCGAACACGATGAGCATGTTGAGGATGAGAGCCGCGTCCGCCACCAGGCCCATCCACCGGTAGTAAAACGGCATGTAGAGGAGCACCAGGATGAAGCTGATGAGGATGGCCATGGTCCCGCGGCGGATGGAGTCGGATCCCAAAGTGGGGCCCACGGTCTGTTCCTCCAGCACGGCCACCTCGGTGGGCAGGGCACCTGAGCGAAGCACCACCGCCAGGAGTTTGGCTTCCTCGAACGTGAACCGACCGGTGATGGTGAGAGAGCTCTGCACCTCTCGCCATCCCCGTTGAGCCGCCTGCTTGGCGGATTCGGAGATGGCGGGAGCGGAGTACACCACGTTGTCCAGGATGATCGCCAGCCGGTCGCCCACCTTGAGGCGCCTCAGGGTCTCCGCGAACCGCTCCGCGCCGGCGCGGTTGAACTTAAGGGCGATGTAGAGCCCGGGATTCCTGGGATCGGTAGAGGTCCGCACCTCGGCGTCGTCCAGTACCTCACCGGTGACAAGCGGCTCGCCCTCCACCAGGTAGTACTCTGTCCTGTCGTTGTTGGGTAGGATTTCTTGGGTGGGGTCGGTGCGTACCAGATCGTCAGGGCTGGAGGCGGCATCTATTACCTTGCGGAATTCCAAGAGGGCGGTGCGGCCGATGAGCTGCCGGGCCTCCTCCGGATTCTGGGCGCCGGGGATCTTCACCTCGATGCGATTTTCCCCCAGGGGCCGGATCTCTACGTTGGCAAGGCCGTACTGGTCCACGCGTTGCTGGAGAATGGTGACGATGCGGTCCACCACGTCCTTGCGCTGGGTGGGGGGCATGTCCTCCAGGCCTTTGGCCTCTAGCACCAAGCGCACGCCGCCCTGTAGATCGAGTCCCAGCTTCACCACGTCTTGAATGGGCCAGAACGGGTACAGGAGCCCGATGGCGGCGAAGAACACGGCCAGGACCGCACCGAAGCGGATCCAATCCTTACGTTTCATCCCCCCTCCTTGCTCTTACTTCTTGACTTTGTCCACGATGCTCGACTTGGAGATGCGCAGCTTCGCCCCCTCTTCCAGGGCGAGGATAACTGTGTTGTCGTCGATCTTCTCGATGGTGCCGTGAATTCCCCCGGCGGTGATAACGCGATCCCCGCGCTTGAGCGAGGAGATTAGTTGCTGGTGCTCTTTTTGCCGACGCCGTTGTGGGCGGATGAGCAGGAAGTAGAAGATGGCGGCGAACACCACGAGCAGGATGACCAAGGAGATCATGGACTGACCGGCTTGGGCATCCCCTGCGATTTGAGCATAGGCTAACATGACATCACCCCTTATCTAAACGTCCCCCAAAACTCTCGGGGCCTGTACTTGACTCCGTGTTTTTGTCCAGACGTTCACCCGCTTTGCGTGTCCTCAGGATCCGCAACGCCCCTAGGGCGACGACGGGGAGGGCGATAATCCCTACCCCTCCGCTCCACGCCCACAGGGCCGCCCCTGAAAGCCTTCGGCCCAGTGCCACGAGTTGATGCGTTGCGGCGAAGACGTCGAGCCAGAGTATAACGTAAATGAAAGCGGCCAAAAAGCGCCGACTGGATCGTTGGGCGAGGTCGAGCGCCAGGGCAAGAGGAAGGATGAGGAACCACGCCGCAAGGCCGGCCCGGGCGCCCACCAGCCCCAGGCCCAGGAAGAGGGCGGTGTGTCCGGGGATGGCTTTCACAAGTGAGTCGGCGCTGCCATCTCCGCCCCGGGCCCGCGCGAGGCCGTAGCCCCAGAGAAGGAGCAGCAGCCCCCCGCCCAAAGCTCGGAGCCGGGGCTCCACCGGGGCGATGCCGGCGCAAAGGAGGATGGCCAGGAGGCTCAAAGGGAAGAAGATCGGGTTTGTCATAGCTTGTCGACGAACAGCATCCCCAGCCCCAGGAGGAAGAAGAACCCTAGGGTGTCAGTGACCGTGGTGAGGAAGATGGAGGAGGCCAAGGCCGGGTCCAGGCGCATCGCCCGCAGGGTGAGGGGGATGACTGCCCCGGCCGCCCCGGCGGCCACCAGGTTGAACATCATGGCCAGGAAGGCCACGAGCCCGAGATACGGGTTCCCCTTCCACAAGTAGGCCGCCGCCCCCACCGTGGCACCGATCACGATCCCGTGGCAGATTCCAAGCAGAAGTTCCTTTCCCAGAAGGCGCCATCCTTTCCCTTTGGGGACCTCGCCCAGGGCGATCCCGCGGGTGACGATGGTCACCGTTTGCATCCCCGCATTGCCGCCTTGGCCGGCGATCACCGGCATGAAGATGGCCAATGCCGCCACCTTGGCGATGACGCCCTCGAAAGCCCCCACCACCGAGGCGGCGAGAAACGCGGTCAGCAGGTTGAAGTAAAGCCAGGGGAGCCTGAGGCGAAGCGACCGGTACCAGGGGGTGTCCACCCGCTCCTCGACCGGGGCACCGGCCAGCTTGTACATGTCCTCGGTGTCCTCGGCACGGATCACGTCTATGACGTCGTCCACGGTGACGATCCCGAGGAGTCGGCCATCTTTGTCCACCACCGGGAGGGCGAGGAAGTTGTACTTGTCGAAGGTGCGGGCCACCTCCTCCACGTCGGCGTCCACCGGCACGGTGAGGACGTCGGTGTGCATGATGTCCCGGATGGGGGTGTCGGGCTTGGTGAACACCAGATCCCGCAGCGAAAGGACGCCGATCAAGCGCCGGTCTTCGTCCACTACGTAGGCGTAGTAGACGGTCTCGGCTCCCTCGGCGGCGCGGCGCAGGGCCTCGATGGCCTCTTGGGCCGTCATGTCAGCGGGCAGGGCCACCACCTCTGGGGACATGAGCCCACCCGCCGTGTCCGGCTTATAGGAGAGGAGTTCGGAGAGCTCCTTGGCCTCGCGTTCTTCGAGGCGCCGCAGGATGTCCTGGACGGTGTCTTGAGGGAGCTCAGCCAAAAGGTCCACCGCGTCGTCGGGGTCCATGCGGGACAGGATCCGGACCGCCTCGTCGCGGTTCAGTTCGGCGAGGAGCCGGGCGGCCTCCTCGGGCTCCATCTCCCCCAGGGGGGCCGCGGCCGCCCGCTTGAGGTACAGTCGCCTGAGGAGCTCCACCGCCTCGTCTTCCCGCAGGGCCGACAGGATCTCGGCTATTTCCGCCGGGTGTCGGCGTAGGAGCTCCTGGATTTCCACCTTTTCCTTTTCCCGGACCCTCTCGGCCATGATCGTCAATATACCCCACCGGGCGCGGCCTCCCAAGGCCTTGCCCGCTGGTCCCCAAGGTAGTAGAATTAGCAGACAACACACGAGACTGCTAATAACTTGGTGGAGGGGGAGATGATCCGGTTCGACAGGCTCACCCAAGGGGCCAAGGAAGCGCTGCAAGGAGCCCAGGAGCTCCTGAGGAATCTCCATCACAACCAGCTCGACGTGGAGCACCTCCTGCGGGTGCTCGCTGCCCAGGAGGGCGTGGGCCAGGAGATCCTCAAGGCCATCGGGGTGGACATCCCGCGCCTCCTCTGGGAGCTCGACCAGCTCCTTGACGCCCGGCCGAAGGCGAACGGTACCGCCCTCTCCACGGTGTACATCACGCCGCGCTTGGACGAGGTGTTTCAGGCTGCCGAGGCGGAGGCCAAGCGCCTGCGCGACGACTACGTGGGCGTGGATCATCTCCTCATTGCCATCGCCCGCGACCCCGGCCCCGAGCTCGGTCGGCTCCTCTCCCGCCACGGGATCACCCCCGACGCCGTGTACACCGCCCTGCGGCAGGTGCGGGGGGCCCANCGGGTGGACTCCCCTGCCTCGGAGGAGCGCTATCAGATCCTTCAGAAGTACGGGGTGAACCTCACCGAGATGGCGCGGCGGGGGGAGCTCGATCCGGTGGTGGGCCGGGAGGAGGAGCTGCAGCGGGTGATCCAGGTACTCCTGCGCCGCCGCAAGAACAACCCGGTCTTGGTGGGAGAGCCCGGGGTGGGCAAGACGGCCATTGTGGAAGGCCTCGCCCAGAGAATCGCCAGTGGGAAGGTGCCGGAGGCCNTGAAGGACAAGGAGATCGTGGCCTTGGACATGGGAGCCATGGTGGCCGGGGCCAAGTTCCGGGGTGAGTTCGAGGAGCGGGTGAAAGCGGTCTTGCGAGAGGTGGAAGCCTCCCAAGGCCAGATCATCCTGTTCATNGACGAGTTCCACACCGTGGTTGGTGCCGGCGGGGCCGAGGGNGCCATCGACGCCGCTAATCTCCTCAAGGAACCCCTAGCCCGGGGCAAGCTCCGTCTCATCGGGGCCACCACCCTGGACGAATATCGCAAGCACGTGGAGAAGGACCCGGCCTTGGAGCGGAGGCTGGCCGTGGTCTACGTGCGGGAGCCGACGGCCGAGGAGACGGTGGAGATCCTGCGGGGCCTCAAGGGGAAGCTTGAGGAGCACCATCGGGTGAAGATCCAGGATGCCGCCCTGGAGGCGGCGGCCCGCCTTTCCGACCGCTACATCTCAGGGCGTTTCCTCCCTGACAAGGCCGTGGATTTGGTGGACGAGGCGGCGGCCCGCCTTAGGGCGGGGCACCCTGATGGGGAGGAGCTCGAAGTCACGCCGGAGGCGATCGCCGAGGTGGTGCACCTGTGGACCGGGATCCCGGTGAAACGGCTCCTCGAAGAGGAGCGGGCCAGGCTTTCCCACCTGGAGGACGTGCTGCACGCCCGGGTAGTGGATCAGGAGGAGGGCGTGCGGGCGGTGGCCGAGGCGGTGCGCCGCGCCCGGGCCGGGCTCTCCGATCCCCGCCGCCCCCTGGGTACGTTCCTGTTCCTTGGGCCTACGGGTGTGGGGAAGACCGAGCTCGCCAAAGCTCTGGCCGAGGCTCTGTTTGGGGACGAGCGGGCCCTTCTTCGGATCGACATGTCCGAGTACATGGAGCGGCACGCCGTGGCCCGGCTCATCGGCGCCCCTCCGGGATACGTGGGCTACGAGGAAGGGGGCCAGCTCACCGAGGCGGTGCGCCGCCGTCCCTACCAGGTGATCCTCCTTGATGAGATCGAAAAGGCCCACCCCGAGGTAATGAATGTCCTGCTCCAACTCCTCGATGAGGGGCGGCTCACCGATGGCCACGGCCGCACCGTGGACTTCCGCCACACCTTGATCATCATGACCTCCAACGTGGGCTCTGAACACTTCCAGACCGCGGCCAGCTTCGAGGAGGCCGAGCGGGCCGTGCGGGAGGCCCTGAGGCAGCGTTTCCGCCCTGAGTTCCTGGGGCGCTTGGACGAGGTGGTGGTGTTCCGACCGCTCGGGCCTCAGGCGGTGCGGGAGATCGCTCGGAGGAAGCTCTCCGCTCTCGCGGGACGCCTTTCGGAGCAGGGGATCCACCTTGAGGTCTCGGACGAGGCCTTGGACCTCCTGGTGCGGGAAGGGTACGACTATCACTACGGGGCCCGGCCCATGGAGCGGGCCATCCGCCAGCGGGTAGAGTCCCCTCTGGCCAAGCTCATCGTGGAGGGGCAGGTGGCCGAGGGCGATACGGTACGCGTCGAGGTCCGTGGGGACGAGATCGTCCTCGTCCCGCTAAAGGAGCGAGAGGAGGCCCAGGCTCGCGGCTAGCACGATCCCCCCGGCGAGGAGGACCCCAAGCGTGATGAGGGGCAGGGCCCGCCGCGGTGGGATTCCGAGGAGGGCGGCGAGAAGGGCCCCGGTCCAGGCCCCGGTGGCCGGGAGGGGCACCGCCACCACCAGGACCAGCGCCACATCCCCCAGGCGCGCGAAGCGCCTTAAATGTCTCCTTTTCTGCCACGCCAGGTACCGCTCGACGGGCCCCCGCCACCTTTCGGGAAGCCGGGGAAGGAGCGCAAGGAGTCGAGATAGTCCCCACAGGAGGAAGGGCACCGGGAGGAGGTTCCCGGCCACAGCGAGGGAGTAGGCAGCGGCTGGGTGCATCCCCAGGGAGAGCGCGAGCGGCAGTCCGCCCCGGAGCTCCGAGATCGGGGCCGCCGAGAGCCCCACCACCTTCAGGACCGAGAGGGCGTCCATGGCCTCATTCTACGCCAGCGCTGGAATCCTGGTTCTTGTGGGGGCGCGGGGCTCTCTCTACACTATGGGAAAAGGAGGTGGTGGGGTTGCGCCTTTACAGCACCTTGTCTCGCAAGCTGGAGGACCTTTCGCCGCAGGATGGCACCGTGAGGATGTACGTGTGCGGCCCCACCGTCTACGACCTCATCCACATCGGGAACGCCCGCCCGTTCATCGTGTTCGACGCCCTGCGG
>MTNI01000112.1 GCA_002011415.1 Candidatus Acetothermia bacterium JdFR-47 | reverse complement strand
CCACCCCCTGGTTGGAGATGGTGGCCTTGGCGTGGACGGTGTTCACCCCTGGGGTGTCCGAGACGATGGTGGCCTGGGCCACCCCACCCGTGGTGGTGGTGGTGAAGGAGGTCCCGCCACCCACAAACTCGGCGTCCCCACTCGTGATCGTGAACTCCACCGGCGTCCCGTCAGGAGCAGCTACCCAGCCCTGCCCCACCACGTTCACCCACACATACGCCGTAAGCTGGTGCTCCTCCCCTACCTCGTTGGTGGCGCTGCCAGGCTCAAGCACGATCTTGGCGTTCTGGTAGGTGTAGTCCTTCTCAGCCGGCCCGCTGCTTCCCCCCTGCCCATCCGTGGAGCGGGTGATCGTAAGGTCGCCGAAGTCCATGGTCACCTGCGCCGACAGGGTGAACGAAGCAGGGGTGTTGTTGGTGATCGTAAGCTCCCAGGTGGCGCTCATCCCGTCCGGGGAGATCACCGGCCCGCTCAGGGACTCGCTGTCCGGGCTCTCGCTCAACGTGTAGCTCAGGCTCCAGCTGTCCGGCGCCGCACCACAGGCGTATGCCGCGATGGTGAACGTGTGGGCCTCCCCGACCTCGTTCACGTCCGACCCAGGCGTGATCACTACATGACCACCGACGACGGTTACGTAAACCGTAGCTGTTACGGCGTCAGGATCACAACAGCAATTACAATCACACCCCCCTCCCTGATCACAGTCTCCGCAGCCTCCACAACCCCCTTCCTGATCGCAGTTACAACATCCGTCAGAATCAGAAATTGTGTACGTGAACGAATCATCTCCGCAATAATCGGGATCCGGTGTGTAGGTGACGCTGTCACCGTTGTTGACAACCGTTCCATGGCTGGGCTGAGTCACGGATACCACGGTGAGCTGATCGCCATCCGGATCGGAATCATTCGCTAACACGTCAATTGTCACAGGGGTATTCTCTTCTGTAGTAGCGTAGTCATCATTGGCAACCGGGCAATGTGTGATCGTGTTGGCACAAGTGGAGGAGTTGTTTGCATCGTCCGGATCATCGGTAAGCGCGGTCACAGAAGCGGTGTTGGACAACGTCCCGCTGAGACCGGGATCCACGTCCACGTAGATCTTTATCGTGTGGCTCTCACCGGACGCCATCACTCCCAGATCCACCGACCCAGTCCACGACCCCTGATCGGCGTCGTCCAGCTTGTACGTCGCGTTGCTGAGTCCGGTGGGCAAGTTGTCTGTAAGGGTCACCCCGCTGGCGTCGCTCGGCCCATGGTTCGTCACCACGATCGTGTACGCCAGCTGCCCGCTCCCCCCCGCCACCAGGTCGTGACACGTCTTGGCTACCTCAAGATCGGCCTCTATTGGGGGGCATGTGGGTCCTGTTGTAGTTCCCTTGCAAACTTCTGTGCCTGCCTTTACACCGTATTCAACAGTCTGTTCCTGAACATTGCCGTATAGAGTTACAGTGAAAGTCTTCGACGAACCGGGTTCGATGGAGCTCTCGAATTTGATTCCCCGTACACCTGTAGTGGGGTCAGTGTGCACCTCTCCGTCCCAGTCCGGACCGGCCGACTCGATGTCGTCCACGGTAATGCAATCGGGAAGGCCTAACACCCAGTGGCTGGTGGCGTAGGGGGCGTAGTCCTCGACCGTGACCACGTAGGTGAAGGTGGTTGTGTTGGCCCCTGGGTCGTAGGATCGCCCGCTGTAGCTGACCACGTAACCCGCGCACGGTTCGTAAGTAAAGGTTAAACAGGGGTTGTCGAAATCAACGTGACGTTCTTCAGTGGTTGGTTGCTCGTTGGTCATGGCTAAGCACAGGTACAAATTGGACTGCGTCCAGTCGATTCGGCTTGCGTCTAGATCGAAGGTCACGTCGCCGTCACTGCTTATAGTCGTTGAAGCTATTAGATCCCCGGAACTGGGGGTATAGCTACAGGACCAGCTACTCATCAGATAAACCCCAACCGTAGAGCTTTCCTTGCCCTTGTAGTCGGCGTCGATCGTAAGCTGAGCTGACTCTACCGGAGCCACCACCCCGGAGATATCGAACCAGATGTACGACCTCCTGACCTCGCCGTTGGTCTTTACCCGGATGTGGTACGTGCCGCTGGGGGAGCAAGAGACGCAGTCCCCGTCATCGTAATACTGGCCTGCTACGACTGGCAGACAATCATCACAACAATTACCCCCCGCCTGGACCGCCATAGAGAGCGCGACCAGAGGGACGAACACCATCAACAGGGTTAAGGTCCGTAGTCGCGCGGTTTTCATCATCGTCACCTCGCTCTCCCNTGGATCATGAGGGCGCGATCGAGCGCATCCTCGTCCACGAGGCCGTGATCAAGAAGGATTTCTCCCAAGGGCTTGTCCTTAAATTGCTCTCTCTGTAGCTCAAGACCTTTAGAGACCACGTTTGGGCTGACCGCCCCAAGATCCACCAAAATCTCCCCTAGGCGCTTGTCCCGCTCGAAGTACTCCTCGAGGATGGAAAGCACTACAGCCGAACGCGATTTGCGCTCCCGCCTCGCCTTCTCATCGACGAGGTCGATCAGGTACTTGTCCTCATCGCTGAAGTACATAGTTACCTGCATCCGCCTCTCCTTTCTCCTTAAGCCCGATAAAGAAGCCGGGCTGCCAGCTAATCCTGGCAGCCCGGCTACCCCTACTCCGACTAAGGGCCCGCGGCTTTGCGCCCCCACCTTACGATGGGTTTGCCCTTTTCAGGACCGGTTTCTAATATAAAGCACTATAGAGGGGCTAGGCAACATCCGTCAAGGGGACATTTGTCAGTGATGGGCACAACAATCGTGTGGNGGGCCCAAAGGCCCGGCTTTGAAGGGCGGAGAGCGGACAGGCTAGCGAACGCGCAACACCGTGACTCCCGCTACGAGTACGTCACCCCCGTAGTCCAGCACCGCCCTGAGCTGGTAGATGCCCCGATCCAAGGGGGCAAGCGTCAAAACCACCACCCTCTGCGCGCCGGGCAAAATGGGGAACGNGTCNATGGGAACNTCGCTTATCAAAGTACCGGTGCGGTCGATGACTTCCAAGCTTCCTTGCACCCGCTGCTTTACATTCCCTGTGTTCTCATATACAACCCTGACCTCAACACCCTCGTCACCAGGGGTGGCCTCGACCGCGCGGACCACACCGCTTGGGGCCTCGGTACCCGCTATCGTGGCATAGACTTTTACCCCAAAGCGCTCTATCGCCATCACGGTGGTTCCGCCCTGCTCCACCGGTCGCGGCTCCCCCTGAACGAATATGATCCCCCAATACGTGCCGTCNAAACTAGCCTCTTCTCGCGAGGGNACGGCCAAAGTAGCGGTTATCTCCTGCGCTTCCCCAGGGGGCAAGTTCAGCCGGGCGGGCTCCACCGAGAGCCAAGGGCTGAGGGTGCGTTCTATAGTCCCAACGGGATAAAACCTGTTGGTGCCGTCCACATCGCGGTCCCAATCCCCCAAGTAAATGGTGACGGTCTGGGATCGCTCAGAGTCGTTACGCACGAGGAAGGAAAACGTGTATGTCTCGCCCTGGTCGACGTATAGGTCGAACTCGATCTGGGAGATCTGTAAACCAAAGCCAAGGTAGCCAAGCGCAACACCAATCAGCAAAACCGCCGCCAAAGTTTTCCTCGTCATAACAGCCCTCACTCACCCGTCGCCGTGTAAAGGATTAGTACCTCNTACTGTCCCGGTACGTCGTTCAGATCGAGATCGTAACGGTATCCCATCCACAACGTCACAGAACCCGGGCCGCGGCCGCTGGCCACGGGGCCGTTCCCACTGAAATCCTGTAACCCTTGATAATCAAGGAGCCCTGGGCCCTCCGCGGAGATGACCCACCAGTGGAAATCAACGAGCCCATCGCCCTCTGGCGGATAGTCCGGTGGTGGCGTCCACGTAACGGAAGCAGTGAGCTCCCAGTCAGCACAGTTAGTCGTCACAGTGATGAGGTTGTCCTCCACATCCTCGAGATACCCTATCGTAAGGAAGACTTCGGCGCTCGCCACGCCCAAGTCCACCTCTGGATGCACACTCAATGCCAGCCAACAACCTTCCACTGCCCATGCTACGGTTGCCGACCGGTTTACCTCTGTCCCTATGGCCACAAAGCCCAAGCCTAACACCAACACCATCCCTATTTNGATTNCTCTCTTCATGGCACGTCACCATAAATACTATGGCGCCGTTACCGTATACTCCAGGACCAGCCCGTACTCGCCCGGCACATCCTGTACGTCCACTTGATAGCGGTAGTCCACTATGAACCTCCTCCAGCCTGGTTCCTCAAGTTCCCCCAGTTCCATGTGCNTTGAGCCGATAGGGGCAAATGCTCCTTCGCCCACGCGGATGTGGAAATCCNCACTCACCGCAGCAGCGCCCCCTGTAAATTCAGGAGGCACCGTGACAGAAAGGGCACGCACGGAAAGCCGTAAGCCCCCTGGGCGGTTGCAGGCCACAAACACTGGATGGCCTAAGCTCTCCAGGGCGGCAAATCCNTTNACTGGATCGAACAGTTCCGGCCCGATGGTGCCCAAATTAACGGCTTCGTGAACGAGGAGCACAACCCACTCCGCAGCGTTCCACATGACCACGGTCTCCCATTCTGCCCGGTACAGTTCCTGGAGGTCGTCGGGAAGGTCTGGGTACTCCATGCGGAACCGCAGTCGCACCCCGTAGATCCCAGGCGGATCGGAAAGTCTGGCGGCATATCTGAACTTGAAGTTCGTACTCCACGCATTCTGGTCCGCTGCCACGGCCCCAACCGGAACCCAGATACCCATACCGGGGAAGGCCACGAACTCAGTTTGCTCCCCACCCCGCCATTCGAAGGCCTCGGGGCGAACGCTACCAATCACCGAAAGCATCTGGATGTAAATTTCAGCGGTGAGATCGGCACCACATGCCTCCCCTCGTTCGATCGCCACCGGCACATCACAGGACTCCAGGTACACCACCACATCATCCGCGTTAAGGAGGTCTCCGGTGATGGAGTTCGCATCGATCACCCCCATATCTACAGGCGTGGTGAACGTGATCCGGATCGCGTCGTCACACTGCTGCCCGGGGGGAAGCACGTCCATGGTCACCCTCTCCCCCCAGCCGGCAAAACCGGCTACGAACACCAACACGAAGCTGACAAAGACCCTCGCTTTCATGGCGCGCTGGCGGTGTAAAGCAAGGTTACGGCATACTCACCAGGCACGTCGTTCACGTCGAGTTCATAGCGGTAGTCCACGAGGAGCTGGGTCACCGTCGGGCCGTCGGAGCTCCAAACCAAGGCGGGTTCAGTGCCAAGGGCCTGGTAGGTGCCCCCCGAGAGGCGCCACAAGAAATCGACGAGGAAGTCCTCAGGAACGCTCCCGGGAAATGCAGCGGGCACCTGCCAGTCCACGGCCTCAAGCGTCAGGGTACAGCCCCCGGGAAAGTTACAGGCTACGATGATCTGGTTTTCAAAGCTCTCCAAAGGTTGGAACGCCTGGGTCTCGGGATCGAAGTAAGACTCGTCCACTACCCCCAAGAAGATGTCCTCGTGTACCTGGAGTGCGATCCAGCCAACCGCCCCCCAGGAAACAGTCACGGTCTTTGAGATCTCCGTCTGCCCAAATACCACTCCAACCGAAAACAATATGGGCAGCATAAGGGCCACGGTGCGTTTCATGCCTCCTCCCTTCAGATGTTGCCATGAAGGCGCTCGACTAGTTTCGACCACAGGATGCTCAAGCGATCGAGGGCCCGAGCCAGGCGGATGCGGGCCTGCCACGGAAACGGACTGGGCTTGCGGTCGCGGATCAGCTCAGGATGGAACTGCGGCCGCAGATCCTCAGCCCTCTGTCCGGCAGAGAGGGATGTGTAAAGGAACGCCTCGCGAGCCTTGAACGCCTCCCGCAGGCCATCCTCCGTTAGGTTCAAGCTCTCTGCCAGTTCGCTTAAAGTGGGAGGACGCCCGAACTCCTCCGAGAGCTCCCGGTGAGCCCGGTCGATCTGCCGGGCCAGGATGCGCAGCCATCGGGGGGGTTCCGGTGGAGGGAAGCGCTCCCGAATGCGGGCCCGGATCTCCCCTCGGATGAGGTTACAGGCGAAGGTGGCAAAGTCCCCACCCTTGTCAAGCTCCAGGTTGTACACTGCGCTCAGGAGCCCTAGATGCCCGGCCCGAAGGAGCTCCTCCATTGTGAGACCCGAGTTTTCGAACTCGACGGCCACTTTCCTGATCAAGGCCTCCCCAAGCCGGAGGAGCTCCTCCCGCAAGGCAGGGTCATCCCGCCGCTTGAGAGCCTCGGCCAGCTCCTGCATACGGCTCATATACGTATACGTCTAGAAACTGAGCTCAAACCCCACCACCTCGGAAACCAACCCGGTGAAGTCGAAACTCGTCCGCGAATACAGCCGGATGCCGGAGAACGACACCGAGATGTCGATCTCCTGGGAGAGGAACCCGCTGAAGTCGAAAGACGTGGTGGACTGGAGCTCTACTGGGTCTATGGTCACGCCCAACACCAGATCTGCCCGGCTGAAGGCAAAAACGGAGTCCAGCCACACCCTCGCTCCAAGCTCGATGGCGGGCTCACTCCAGCGGTAAAAGGCCTGAAACTGGGCCCAGGAAAAGCCGAGTTCATCAAAGAGGAATATGGACTCCGTGTTGAGGCAATCCGTGGCAAACCCCAGGTGAATGAGTTCCTCCTCGAACCACCACCCAGGCACCGCCACGAGGTCAGTGGACGGATCGTCGTCGATCAAGTAATAGAGCCATTCCACACCAAAACCTGTGAGGCTCCGTACGAAGAAACCGGAATCAAAATGAAGCCCGATGTCGAGGACGATGCCCACGGTATAGTCAGGAGTCTGACATGGTTGGGCTAAGTTCTCCACTAAGAANAGGGCCCCAAGGTCGAAGGGACAACACCCACCCCGCACCGAGAACCAGTACTTGGAAAAGCAGGGGTCAAACCTCATCCCTGTGGTCAAGGTCACCCCGTCCAGATCCACCCCAAACGTGAGGTGCTCGGCCTCAAGGCCNTTGAGGGAGATCACGGTACGACTCGACACNTGGGCCCCGGCAAAGGCGAGGGAAAGTGTGATCGCGGTGTCCACGTTCAGGGTGGCCGGNGGTACCGGGGTAAACGTGAACTCCATCCCCAGGGTCCCCGAGAGCTCACAACCCTGCTCTTGCGCGAAAGCTGGGACAACTAGCAGGGCAGCCACAAGCGACGCCACAAACATCCTTTTCATAGTCGACCTCCTCGATGAAAAGCTTAGGAGAGGATGGAGAGAATGGGAGGAAGGAAGTGGGGGCGGCCCGGCCGTCTTTGTCCGAGCCGCCCCGGACTCATGTCTAAAAGAGAGGGGTCAGTACGTCCTCCAGCGTAGGACGACCGATCTCCTGAAGCTCGTAGCGCACTCGCGTCGAAGGACGGGAAAGGTCCACAAGCCGCCTGAGATCGATGGGGGTGGCGATCACAACGGCATCACAGGGCACCCTGGCAATGGTGGCCGCCAGTTCTTCGATCTGCTTCTCNCCGTATCCCATCGCCGGGAGGACGGAATCGAGATGGGGATAGCGGGCGTAAGCATCGACAATGGAACCCACAGCGTAGGGCCGCGGGTCCACGAGCTCGGCCCCTAACTTCCTAGCCACGACCGCGCCGGCACCAAACGGCATCTCCCCGTGCGTCACCGTAGGCCCATCTTCCACTACCAACACCTTCTTCCCCGCGATGAGCTCCGGCTCCTCAACGGTGATGGGGGAAGCGGCCTCGATGACCTTGGCTTCAGGGTTGAGCTCAGNGATGGAGCTCCTGAGGCGTTCCACCTGTTCCATAGAGGCGGAGTCAATCTTGTTTATCACCACGACGTCGGCCTGGCGAATGTTCACCGAACCGGGCCAATAAGTACGTTCATGACCGGCCCGCAGGGGATCGGCCACCACGATCAAAAGGTCGGGGCGATAAAACGGCATGTCGTTGTTGCCCCCGTCCCATAGGATGACATCGGCCTCTTCCTCCGCCCGCGCCAGGATGGCACCGTAATCAACCCCCGCGTAGACCACGTTCCCCCGATCGATGTGGGGCTCGTATTCCTCCCGCTCCTCGATAGTGCACTGAGCCCGATCCATGTCCTCGTAGCTCGCGAACCTCTGTACCGCCTGGGCGACGAGGTCCCCATAGGGCATAGGATGGCGAATCACAGCCACCCGCTTACCACGGGCTTTCAGGATCTCAGCCACCCTGCGGGTGGTCTGGGATTTACCACAGCCAGTCCGGACCGCACACACGGCCACCACGGGCTTTTTAGATTGAAGCTGGGTAGAGCGAGGGCCGAGCAGCCAGAAGTCCGCACCCGCCGCTGTGGCCATGGCCGCCCGCTCCATGACGTACTGGTGGGAGATGTCCGAATAGGCAAACACCACCGCGTCCACCCCGTACTCCCTTACAAGCGCGGGAAGGCGTTCTTCAGGCTCGATGGGGATCCCATCCGGGTAAAGCGCGCCGGCCAACTCAGGNGGATAGCGGCGTCCCTCGATCCCCGGGATCTGAGTGGCGGTGAACGCGACCACCTCGTAAGCGTCGTTATCACGGAATACAACATTAAAATTATGGAAATCTCTACCAGCAGCGCCCATGATGATGACTTTGGTCCTACGCATGTAATCACCTCGCAAGTTTGGAAATTGGGTGGGCTTTGCGCTGCCATTATAGCGGTGGAAAGCACGGGGTGCGAATTGGCTGGGGTCTGGCCGAGAGGTATGATAAGGTCGTGACTTTGGCCAACGGATTGACCTTGCTCAGGGGAGCATTGATCGCTCCCACGGTGGCTGCAACCCTTCTGGGGCGACCATGGATCGCCTTTGCCTCGTTTTCACTCGCCGTCGTCACCGATGCCTTCGACGGNCTGGTGGCGAGAACGCGCCATGAGGTCACCCCCTTGGGAGCGATCCTGGACCCAGCCATGGACAAGCTCCTCTACGTGGGACTCTTCTCCGCCCTCGCCGCCACAGGGAAGCTGCCACCCTTAGGCCCCATCCTCTACTCAATACCCCAGATCGGGCTTGGGATCGGAACGGTGGTACTGTGGCGGCGGCGTGGAAAGTTCGCAGCCAGGTGGCCGGGCAAGGCAGCCGCGGCCCTGACGGCGCTCTCGGCGGTGTTGCTTCTCCTCACCCCGTGGGGCCAGGTCCCGTTTTGGACAGCGGTGGGGGCGAACTTCCTGTCCGCGTTTTATTACTTGTATTTGCAAGCAAGTTAGCCAGTTCGGGAGGCGGAGGGGCCTCGAACTCCAGCCACTTTNCGGTTACGGGATGACGGAAGCCAAGCCGCCACGCGTGGAGCATNANGCGCTCNCCCNCCCCGCCGTACAGGGGATCCCCCACCACTGGGTGCCCGATCGCCGCCAGATGCACCCTGATCTGATGGGTCCGCCCTGTCCGAGGCACGACGAGGAGAAGCGACTTTCCCTCCCTCCGCGCTAGCACACGAAATTCCGTCTGCGCTTCCTTTCCTGCCCGATCCACCCGCATCCGCCAGGGGCGCCTCGCGTCGCGGGCCAGCCGCCCTGAGATCTCCCCTTCCTCCGGCTCCACCNCACCCTCCACCAGCGCCAGGTACTCCTTCTTCACCTCTCGNCTACGAAACTGTTCCACCAGATCCCGCCATGCCTCTTCGGTCCGGGTGAGGACCATGACCCCGCTGGTGAGGGCATCCAACCGGTGCACGACCCCGGGACGCTCAGGGCTCCCGCCCGCTAGCGGCCCCTGTGCCCCCAGGATCCCCACCACCGTGACCTCCCGCCTTCCCACCCCGGCCGGATGCACCGGGATCCCGGGCGGCTTGTCCACCACCACCACGGAACGATCCCCGTACAGGATCGGGATGTGAGGCTGCTCGACAGGCCCTGCTTCCTCCTCCCTGATCCTCACCACCTGGCCCGGCTGTACCCGGGCTGCGGCCTTCACGCGGCGTCCGTCCACCTCCACCGCGCCGGACTCGATCAGGTCACGGACGCGACTGCGAGGCAACCCGAGGCGGGCCGCGAGTACCCGGTCCAGGCGCTTTCCCGACTCCGCCTCTCCTATCACAAAAATCCCGGGTTTATCAGGCGATGGTTTTGTGGGCATCATCAAGGCCAAGTATAATGGCAAAAGATGCGCACCTTACGGGAAAAGCTAGATGAACTTTTGCGCCAGGGCACGCGCGACGCCCAGGTGGAACTTTATCACTGGGAACTGAGCCGGGCCGGCCCGCGGGTCAGGCTCATCGTCTATATCGACCGTCCCCAGGGNGTAACCCTGCAGGACTGCGAACGAGCCAGCCGCGCCATCGAGGCACTCCTCGACGCTGAAGACCCGATCCCATCTTCTTACGTGCTCGAGGTGTCCTCGCCCGGGGTGGAGCGAGGCCTGTGGGAAAAGTGGCATTACGAGCGTGCCCTGGGGAAACGGGTGCGCGTGGTGGTCAAAGTCGCTAGGGACGGGAGACATGTGTACGAAGGAAAACTCGCGGAAGTGCGTGGGGAAGAGGTGACCCTCGAACTTGAGGAGGGGCGCATCGAGATCCCCTTCCCCGAGATCGCCCGCGCCCATGTCGTGTTCGAGCCGGAGGCGGAAACGAAATGAATATCGATTTCCTCGAGGCATTGGAAGAGATGGCCCGGGAGCGGGGAATCGATCGGGAAGCCGCTTACGAGGCCATGGAAAAGGGCATCGCTGCAGCTTACCTGGTGGAGTACGGGGGAGAGGAACCCCCCGAGGTCCACATCGACCGCCGTTCGGGCGACATATACGTGAACGGGAAACCATTCGATCTGGGAAGCCTCGGCCGAATCGCCACCCGCCGGGCGGAGAACGTGTTCCGTCAGGAAATCCTCCGGCGGCGACGCGAGGCTCTCTATGACATGTACTCTGCGAGGATCGGCGAAATCCTAAACGGCTCCGTGCACCGGTTCGAGGGGCGGAACGTGTGGATCAACCTGGGGGAGGCCGAAGCCCTGCTGCCTGAGGAGGAACGCATACCCGGGGAACGCTATATACCCGGCCGCCGCCTCCGCGCTTATCTGTTTAAAGTGGAGAAGACACAGGGCGACCCCCGCATCTACGTCTCTCGCGCCCATCCCCAGTTCGTGGCCAAACTGCTGGAACTCGAGGTCCCGGAGATCGAGCAAGGGCTATTGGAAGTGGTGAAGGTGGCTCGGGTTCCAGGGGTAAGGTCCAAGGTGTTGGTAAGGGCACTGGATCCACGCATCGACCCCGTGGGGACTTGCGTCGGGGCCGGGGGCGTGCGGATCCGCGCTGTGAGCCGCGAGCTCGCCGGGGAAAAGGTGGACATCATCCGCTGGAGCGAGGATGTCCGCGACATCATCCGCGGCAGCCTCGCCCCGGCCAGCGTCATAGACATAGAGCTGGACCAGGAAGAGAGAAAGGCCATCGTCACGGTCCCGGGGAGCGAGATGTCGCTGGCCATCGGGCGCGACGGGCACAACGTGGAGCTCGCGGCCAAGGTAACCGGGTATGATATCGAAATCCGGGCCCCGTCCGGAGAAGAATCAGCCCGCAGCTAAACGACGCCTACGCGCCCTCCCCCTGGACGGGATAGCCTACCTCGCCCGGCATCAGGCTATCCCGGTCGTTGTAGTGGCGGCGGTGCTCGTGGGGTTGAGCCTCTATTACGTCCGGGACCTCCCCATCAGGAGTTCATACCTGGACCTCCTGCCGCAGAATGACCCCCTGATCGCCGAGTACAAGGAGAAAGAAAAGGAACTGGCCGGCACGGACTACGTGGCCGTGCTTCTGACGCTCTCTGAACCTCCTGCTTCCCCGGAAGAACGACGGGCAATGCTTTTCTCCGCTGCCGATCGACTGATCGCCAACCTCGATCCCGAGGAGTTCCCCCGGGCATCATATCGGGTTGGGGAGGGGATTAAATACCCCCCCGAGCTCCTCCTCTATCGTCAGCTAACCCCCCAGGATATCGAGACATTAAGGAAAGACGCGGAAGCCATTCAGGAAATCCTGGAAAAATTCCCCCAGCTCGAACCCCTTGAAATTGAAGCTCTCATAGCTGAGCTGAAAACGGCGTTCGCCGAGGGGAATGCGCTCTCTCGCCTTCCGTCCGATCAGACGCTCGCGCTCCTGGACCGGCTACTGCACGTTGCCCGGGGTGGGCTCTCCCTCCTGGCGACGTTGCCCGAGATCCAAACCTATCTCGACGAGGCCGCGGAGATCATAAAGGGGGTCCACGAGCGAGCCCTTCCCCCCGAAGTGGGAACGCCCCTACTTTCCCGGGACGATACCATGCTGGTACTTCAGATATGGCCAGCACAGCCATCCTACGCCAGCCTCACCTACTGCCGCGAGGTCATGCAGGCAATTGACCAGGCTATTGCCCAAGCGGGGCTTGCGTCCCTGGGGGTGGAGGCCAGCGTCACCGGAACCTACGCCGTGGTCGCGGAAAGCGACCAGGTGATCAGGAAGGACATGAACTTCACCACCCTAGTCTCCTCCATAGGGGTGTTCGTCCTCCTCGCCCTCACATTCGCCAGCGCCTTCCTCACCCTAGTAGCCCTCGTCCCCCTGCTCGTCTCGGCCCTGCTCACCATCGCCTGGGCTAAGTTCGCGGTAGGCGGCTTCAACCTAGTCACCACCTTCCTCCCCGCGCTGGTCCTAGGCCTGGGGATTGACTTCTCCATCCACCTTCTGTTCCGCTATATAGAAGAGCGGGCAGAGGGGCGCTCTGTGGGGCGGGCCCTCGACATCGCCATTCACCGGAAGGGAGAGGCCTCCTTGGCCGCGGCTCTGACCACGGCCGCTGTGTTCCTGTGTCTTCTTATCTCCCGCTCTCGGGCCCTCGCCGAGATGGGAGTAATTATGTCTCTGGGCATCGTGATCGCTTATCTTTCAGCGATGCTCCTCACCCCGAGCCTGATCGCCCTGAGCTACGTCACCGCCAAGAGACGGTTTCGGGAACGGCTGCTGGTACGCACCGAGCACATAGCAAGGCTGTACCGCCAGATCCTTCCTCAACGGCGGGCGGTGGTGGGGCTCACCCTGCTTTTGACCATCGCCTTAAGCTATCAGGTGAGCCAGGTGGAATTCAGGTTCGCCTCCGCCCAATTGGCCCCGGAGACGCAGGCCAAAAGCGTGGCCGACAGGATCCTGAGGGAGTTCCAGGGAAAGATGGCCTTCGGGGACCAGTTCGTGTTCTTCGTGAGCGACGCGGACGAGCTTCGCAAGCTGGAGGAAGAGCTCGCCCAAAACCCTTTAGTGAAGTCCACGGACTCCATCATCGACATCCTCCCCCAGGAGCTCCTGCGCGGGAGGGTTTCCCTTCAGGACGTGCCGGTAGAGGACATGCTGACCGCCCTCGGAACCCTCAAGCAGGCGTTGACGAAATGGGAAGACCTCCGGTCCCAGATCGAGGGCCTAGCGGCCGCTCTGGCCACGGCGGAGTTCATCGCCACCCTGAGCGGCCAAAGCGAACAAGCTATGGCCCTGTCGGAAAGAGAGGCCACCGTCGTCCAGCTCTCGGACGAGATGAACGCCTTGGACAAGGAGGCGGCGCTCGAAACCGTAAACCAGGTGGAAGAGGACCTGACCGTGGTGCAGGCATTCCTCCACAGGCTTGCGGCTCTGCCGGACGAGGCCGGACTGATAACGGCCCTCATCAAGGTACTTCCGGAACAGCTCAGATCGTTTTACTACTCCGATGCCTCCGGGCGCTTCGTACTACGAGCTTACATGTCGATGGAGCTTTACGCCGACGATAACCTCAGCAAATTTGTGAACTGGGTAAAGGGGCTCGGGGTGGACTACTTCGGGATCCCGGAGGTGCAAAACCGCTTGGAAGCCTACATGAAGCGCGACTTCGCCCTGTCGACGGCGCTGGCCAGCCTCCTCATTGCCTTGCTCGTGTGGGGGAGTTTTGGGAGCCTGAAGGAAGCATTGCTCGCCGTCACTCCGCTGGCGATTGGCTATCTGTGGATGCTCGCCGGGATGAGGCTGCTCGGCATCGCGTTCAACTTCACTAACATCGTGATCTCGCCATTGCTCATCGGGATTGGGGTCGACAGCGCCATTCACATCCTCCATCGCATAGAGGAAGAGAGGCACCGGGGGGGCGACGCCGCCGTTTGGGGGGCGGCCGCCACCGCAGTGCCGGTGATCTCTACCTCACTCACCACTATGCTGGTATTCGGCACCCTGATCGCGGCCCGCACCCCAGGGCTCCGGTTCCTGGGCATCTCCGCCCTGCTCGGGCTTGGCTTCACCCTGCTCGCCAGCATCCTCGTGCTCCCCTGTGCCACCGCCTGGCTTGATGGATCGCGGCGGGGGCACTAAATTGACGTGAACCAAAATCCAAGGCGGCCCGAGGAAGGTGACATGGCATGATGGGAACCTTGCAAACAGCCTTGATCGCACTGGTTGCCCTCCTCCTGGGCCTCGCTGGGGGACTCCTTCTGGCCC